>CALGEM010000109.1 GCA_937881505.1 uncultured euryarchaeote | reverse complement strand
CTCCCACTGTCGGTCGTCGGGCTGGCGTTCCCATGCAAGTTCAAAGGGTTCCATGGTGCTCCAGTGATGCAATGAGCATTTGAACATCACCCCGTTAGTTCATGAGTACATTTCGAACATTTTCACGCCAATCCGCACCGTCGTTTCGGTTCGCAAGCGGGCTGGCCGGACTGGGATGCCAGCAGGTGGTGATCTCAATTTCTCGCCCGTCGCTCGTTGTTCCCGGTCCTTTCTTTCCCGCGTTGAACGCCAGTCGGGCGCGCTTCTCGGCGTACTTGCCAACACCGACAATACGGGTGATGCCCATCACCTCAACGACCTCACGAAGGTGGTCGTCGCAGGCTTCCAACACCGGTTCAATCAGCGCCTTGGGAAGGTTGTCGGGCGTGATGTTCTGGCCGCGTTCACCCAGCAACAAGAGCGGGCAGTGGTTGACGACAAACAGGTTGGCAAATGTCGCCTCTGGGCTACCGTACAATTCCTCCATGAGGTTCCACAATCGTGTTCCTGAGACTTCCTGACGCTCAAGGCCCAAGCCAACGATGGGCCGTTTGGGATGGGCGTTGGTTGGGGTGCTGAGTTGTTTGGCTTCAATTCGCAGGAAGCTCTTCGCCACCTCGGTTGCACCAAATGGCACGCCCGTCTGCGCCATGCCCCACGGGCCGGGGTTCATCCCGAGCAGGAGGGTGGTAGCGCCAAGACCGCCCCACTGTTCGAGGTATTGTTCGTGGTGCGCCCAAGCATAATCCAGCGGGTTGGTGGCGTGGGCGACGGCACCCGATGCTTCGAGACCTGCAATCGCCTCGTCGCACGCAGTCGACAAGCGGCGTGCCACCTGCTTGAGTCGCTCCACCGTGTTCACGCCCGTTCCTTGCGTAGGGGCATGATAGTGCTTCTCACCCCAAAATGTTCCCAATGGTCTCCGTAAGTGAAATTCCAGCCTTCTCCAACCACGGTTCAAGTTCCACTTCCTTGCCTTTTGAACGCAGTTTGGCCCGCGCACTGACCAAGGCCCACGCCGATTTTTTGCCAATGCCTGGAATAGCCTCGAGTTGTTTTTCGGAGGCGGTCAACGGGTCAAGCCCAACTTCCACGCCAGTGATGGAACGAGCTCCGTGGCCGGTGATCATCACGCTCGATTGGGTTTCGAGCGGAATCTTGTATTCCACGCCCACCAAAATGGGGTAGGCCCCGATTTGCCGTCCAAAGGTGATGCCGGCTTTGCCGTGAACCTCCGGGGCGCGGTGGAGGTCCGTTTCGTGAACCGGCAGGCGGGTTCGCCCGTCGTGCGATTCCCAGTGGACGTCGTTGATGACTTGACCCAGCGGGAATAATTCCTCCAAGAGGGGTTTGTCAATCTCGTCCCTGCAGGCGGTCTTGAACGAGGCGAAGGCTCCGGACGGGACCTCTTGGAAACCCTCACCTTCCACCTGTCGAATGTTGATGCGGCGAAGCAGCAAACCTTCGCTGCGAATGTCCCGAAGCAAGGCCATGTTCATGCCGTAGGTGGCCTCGGTCTCGCCGTTGAGGCCGGCGATGAAGTTGAGTCCAGGCAGCAGTTTGGGCAGGCCTCGCTCGCCCCGTACGCTACCGTGCTTGTTGATGAGACGAATCGCCGTCTTGAGTTGAGCGGGGTCGCAGTTGAGCCAGTTGGCTTCGTGAACGCTGGGGTCGGCCGATTCCAAACCAAAGGAGAGCACGGCACCGTCGGAGAGCGTTTCCACGAGCGTCTTCGTAATCTCTTCTGAAGGTTCAAGATTCTCGGCGATGATGGACGGATTGCCGTTATCAGTGTGGAGGATGCCGAGGCGCTCGTCTTCTCGCAAGCCGTGAAGCAGCTTGGCAATCGGTTCAGGATTCGGCACGGGGTATTCCAGTTCCCGCACGCCTTCGGCCATGTAGGTGTAGGTGTCGGTCATGCCGCCCAGACGGACATGGTGCACGCCGGCTTCGTGGGCGATGCGCACCTCCTCGATGATGTCCTCGGGCGTCCGCCAAATCGGGACGCCTTTCTTCGGTTCAATACAGAATTTGCATCCTCGTTTGTAGCGCACACAGCCCTGGTAGACCTCCACTTCGTAGGTCAGTGGCCCGGCCTGCGTTTCGCTTCCGAGGTCGGGATGGTCGGTGACCGCTTTACTCGCAGCACCGGCCTGCGCCCACGACGTCCACTGTTCAGCCGTCCTGCGCTGGTGCTTCCACTCGCCCTTTTCGAGGAAGTGTGCAAGGGTGGCGTCGGTGTCCTGAACGGCGAGGAAAAGGTTGGGTCGCAGCGGTGTCCAGCCTTGCTGTTTCCAACCTCGGATGGCCCAACCTCCAAACAAGGCCGGCGTGCCATGTGGCAGGCTGCGTATCAGCGTCTGTGTTTCCTTGAGGGAGATGGGGGTGCCGCGCAGGTACTTTCCGGGGACGACCGCACCGGCAATGCAGACCACGCCGAAGCAATCCTTCAAGCGCCCTGCAATGGATTCGGGATTGGTCTTGAGGGCTTGTCGATAGTGGTCTACGGTCATGTATTCGTAGTCGAGACCGGCGGATTCCAGCACCCCACAAACGTAGCGAATGTGAAAGCCAACGTAGGGGGGGACGCCGAATGCAGCGGGTTCGTCTTCGTAGCCGTCCAAGACCAACCAGCGTGGCTCGGAGGATTCAACCATGGCTCAAGGGGCAGGGGTGCCGCCTTCAATCCTTCTTTGGACGAGGGCGTCGCTTGCGCTTCTTGCCGCCTTCACCCTCTTCACGAAGGGCCTGGAGTTCCCGTGCAGATTTTCCTCCGCTGTCGCCACCACGGTTTCCACCGCGGCCACCGCCTTTGCCGCCCTTGGCTTTGGCGATATCGACCTTGATGTTGCGGCCTTCCACTTCGGTGTTGTTGAGGGCGGCCACGACGGCCTCGCCCTTGTCCTTCTCAGCGATGAAAACGAAACCAAAGCCCTTGGCCTTGCCTCCTGGTCCAGTAGCGAGGATGACTTCGTTAACCGTTGCGTGAGCAGCGACCATCTCCTTGAGTTGGTCTTGCGTTGCGGAGAACGGTAAGTTCCCGATGTAGAGTTTGAGACCCTCGGGCTCCTTTCGTTCCTTTCTGCCGCCTTTCTTCTTGTCGTCATCAGCGTCTCGAACACCGATGCGGCGACCGTTGATTCGGTGGCCGTCAAGGGCCTTGATGGCGGCCTCGGCCATGGATTTCTCGGCGTAGGTGACGAAGCCGAAGCCTCGGTTCACACCGGCGTCATCGGTCAACACAACACAATCGGTCATGTCGCCGTGGGACTTGAACAGTTCACTGAGTTCATCGGTGCCAACATCTCGGGGCAGGCCACCCACGAAGAGTCGGGTGCCCGGTGCGGCTCGTTGGCGTCCTCCGCCACCCCGTCCACCGCCTTGGCCTTCAAAGCGGAAGTAGGTGCGCTCTCGTCCGTCTTCACGAACATCGGCGGCGATGAAGGTGGCTCGTCCGGCAGGACCTTTGGCGAACATGGCTTCAGCAGCAGCGCCCCAGCGCTTGCCAGAATTGTTCAGAGCGCTCGCCCCTTGGTCGAGTTCGGCCCAGCCAGCGCCGAAGTTGTCGGCCAGGGCTCGGTAGGCCTGGTAGCCACAGGTGGGGCACTTGACGTTCCAATCGCCATCGAGTTCGGCTTGAAGGGTATCACCGCAAGGTGGGCAAATGGCGTGAAGCACACCGCAATCGTCTCGCTCACGGAAATCGAGGCGAACGACCGGCTCGACTTCCTTCACGACGGCACGGCAGACGTCTCGTCGGCGCAGTGCATCGGAGGTTTGGTGCATGAAACGGTCAACAAGACCGGTCACGAAGAATTGACCGTAGAGGTGCTGGGGTTGGATGGAACCGGGCTTGCCTTCAACGGCGAGGATCATCGCTTCACCGTTCTTTTCGTTGAGCTTCACCACTTCGCACAGGACGGTGTCGCCCACAACGGGCTCTACAATGGCCTTTGATGGCGAGACCGAAATGGCGCCGTTGTCAACGTGAACGTAGCCGACCACGGTTGAGATGATGTTGCCGTCAGCGAGGGTTGTTCCTTCGCCGTGTTCGTGTTCGCCCTCTTTGGCGATGATGCTTCCGGGGGTGACGAGGCTCGCCGTCATGATTCTCATTCCTTTTTGCAGGCATGGCCCGAGATGGGTCGCACACCGTTCGCTGATTTGAGGCGAGGGTTCCTTCCTTTTGAACCCCCCTTATGGTTCATTCATCGTTTTCTTCAGCGAGACGAGCGTCACCGGGTCTGAAAAATCGCCAGCATTTCACGTCGGTTGCGCCTTGTCGCTGGCCGTGATGTGCATAGGTGGGTGGAAGCCGAAACGTGGTGCGAAGCACAACTTCACCTTCCCAACCCGCTTCGTTTGCCATGGCTTTGAGATGGACAGCATGGTCGCTGTGGAGCACGTGAACGGCGTTAGAACCAGAAGCAAACGCGAGTTCCAAAAACGGGCGGTCGGCTTTTGCTCGTTGAACACCCCAAGGTGGATTCATGACGATGATGTCGGGCCGCCCAAGGTTCACATCATCTGCGCCAATGTGTGCTTTCACAACCGTGGCACGCTTGGCCAACGCATCATCCAAACCGTCGATGTTGCTTCGAAGGACCGTTTCTGCATCGTCATCAGCCTCAACGAACACGACATGTTCTGCACCGAGCATGAGAGCGGCGATGCCGAGAATGCCGTTGCCTGCGCCGAGGTCGACCACGCGTCGCCCCTCCAACCCA
>CALGEM010000108.1 GCA_937881505.1 uncultured euryarchaeote | reverse complement strand
AATTCGGAAGCGGTGAAAAGGACCTTTCCTTTGTTCTCACAGGGCCGATTGACGATGTCATCAACCTTGACAACCTTCGCCCGAGCGTGAGTGTGAACGAGCCCGACGGGTACTCGTTTGCCACCACCGTTCGCATCACGGGTCAGGCTTGGGACGGTGCGAAGTGGCCATACGCCAATGATAACACTGCTCAACAGGCTCAATTTGGACAGATTAAGCGAGTAGAGATTCAACCCCCTGGCTCCTCTGATTGGTTCTACGCCTCGGATGTTTCCGGTGCAAACGGTGAGATCACGATGGAGACCCACCCGTTCAAGGATTGGGTCTACGAATGGGACGGTGCTGCCCACCCCGAGGGTGAAGGCGACATCACCTTCCGTATCCGCTCCTACGACGGTCTAGACTATTCTCCAGTTGAGGTGCGCCAGTTCAAACTCAACCTTGTTCCGCCCACCATCTTGGTCGATATCCCAACCGATGGCAGCGTTCACCAAAACGGCAAGGTCCTGTTCCAAGGAACCGCATCCGACCCTTACCAGGGCACCTACGGCAGCGACATCAAGCAGATTTGGTTCCGCATCACCTATCCTGACGGCAATCAGCAGCAATTCTTCAACCAAGGTTCCACAAGCTGGTCCTACGAATGGAATGTCGCCGAATTGCCAACCGGTGATTACACCGTTGATGTCTGGGCAGCAGACAGCGATTTCTGTATTGACAATTCGAGTGCGTGTGTCGTGGAGACCCGAACCGTCACCATCAACAACGACAACGTTCCACCGAACCTGCAACTCTCTTGGATCGGTGCTGATGACCAAAGCTCAGGTGGCATTGACGGCGATACTGTTCGCGCTTCTCCTGAAACCAAAATCATCGGTGTTGCACGAGACATCGGTGGCTTCGTAACTCGGGTTGAGATTGAAATCACTGACCTTGCCAACGGGTTGGTGTTGAACGACGGCCCGTTGCCGGTGACAAGTTTCGCCAACGATGGTTCATGGGTGGCCAACTGGGACACCTCGGACCTCGTTCACGACAGCGTCTATTCCGTCGCTGTTCGTGCCTACGATGGTGATGACTACTCCGAATGGGTCACATGGCGGATGACCATCAACAACCCGCTTGATGCGGAAAACATTGACCCTGTGTTTAACGAAACCGGATGGGTCGGAACTTGGACGATTTTCTGTGACCAGAACTCGAACTCCTTCGACCGCTGTGGCGGTGGTGTTTCGTTTGACCTCGCTGAGTTCTTCAGCGACCCAGATGGCACCGGTTCACCTGGCAACGACCTTGAGTTCTATGTCTACGATGACGACGAAACCATTGAGGATGACTTCTACGACGATTTCATCACCATCACGCCACTGGGTGTGCTGACCTATGACCCCATGTCTTACATGGCTCAAACGACCAGTGATATCCCCGAATGGTCCCTCAACGGCGTCGTCGTGTACGCCCAAGACGACCAAGAATCCAAGGCCTACTCGCTGAAGGTGAATTTCCTCGTACGTGCGGTCTCCTTCACTGTAGAGCGCACCGATACGGGTGATATCACCGTGGACGACCCTGCCAACTTCCAAGGCGAGGGCCTTCCGGGAAGTTTGGTCATCGCTCGATTTGCGGATGGAAACGCCAAGTTGAACTCCACGCGTGTTCTTTCGGATGGTTCATGGAGCATGGATTTGACAGCAGGTCAACTCAGCGGTGTTGAAGGAAAGTCCGATGTGATTTTCGAAATGGACGGTCAAATCTTCAAGTTCGCAGGGCAAACAGACAACGCTGAGTTTGCCATTGTGGTTTCCAGTGGAGACGACGGTGGTTCGGGCGTGTTCGGCATCATTCTGATCGTGTTGGCTGTCTTGGTGTTGTTGGGCGCTGGTGCCTTCTTCTTCATCGAGTTTGAAGATGTCATTGACGAAGATGAACTCACGGGAGACGACGCGCCTGCAGAAGAGGACCCCTATGCATGGGCCAAGGCAAAGCAAACACCCAGCATTCCTCAACAGGAGGCGGCGACTCCGGCCCCGGCTGTTCAAGAGGCAGCAGCTCCCGCTGCATCACAACATCCTGGCTGGCTTTGGGACCAAGCATCCAACCAATGGGTGCCTGATCCCAACTACCAGCAACCTCCACAACAGTGAGAGCGAACTGAGGGTTAGGACATGGCCGCACAGGCAAAACCCGGTGTTCAGGAACGTATCCTGTTGCACTTGTTGGATTACTCCGACTACAAGGACAGCATTGAGGTTCCTTTTGCGCTCTCCCAAATGGGGATTGCGAACGCCGTAGCCATCGCACGGTCAAACGTCCCTCGGGCGATTGCCGGCTTGAAAGACCAAGGTATACTCGTTGAGCGCCAAGCACACGTGAAGGGTGTATCTCGAAAACGCAAGGCCTACTTTTTGACCGACTCGGGCATCGCTCTTGCCAACGAAACGTGGGAACGCCTCGCTGAATTCCCCGTTCGTTGCATCCTTGATGACCAACCCGCTGTAGAGACGACCCTGAACGGAGCCAAGTCTGTTTTGCCTTTTGAGATGCGGCCAGTGGATATCATACGGTACATCGATGAACAGAATTGCTTGGATGTTCGTAACCTTTCTGCCGACTTGGTTGAACGTGATTTGTCAAAGCATGTTGAAAAGCAACTGGTCACATCACTGGCTGACCTTCCTCGGTTGCGCCATTTCTACGGCCGTACAACAGAACTCGACAACATGGTCAATTTGCTTGAGGCAAGGGCCACAACCTTGCTCGTGCCTGGTATTGCAGGCATTGGAAAAACCACGATGGCGTCAAAACTCATTGAGCGCTTCATGCACCGAAGGAATCTGCTTTACCACCGGTGCCAAGATTGGGAAGGTTCCCGGTCGTTCTTTGAATCGGTGGCTGATTGGTTGTCGAGCATGGGCAACGTGGATTTTTCAACCTACCTTGCCGCTACTCCGGTTCCACAGCCCGCAGACGCTGCGCGAATTTTGGTTGAGGCGCTTGAAGGTACACCCTCGCTTTTGGTAATTGATGACTTCCACAAGGTCTCGGATATGGTGTTGCATCAAACATTCCAAGCCATGTCGTTGGCTTTGCTTGGGAGTGAGGAGAAGATTGGCTTGGTTATTTTCTCTCGTTCGTTTAAGCCGGTCGTGCCGACCAAGGACGCAGAGGGTCGAATTGCCAGTCTGGTGCTCCCGCTTGACGGTTTGGATCCTGAATCCGGTCGAAAGTTGCTCACAAGTTTCGAGACGTTGGAGGACGAGCAGTGGTTGCACATTCACGGCCTTTCTCGCGGCCACCCGCTGGTTTTGGAACTCATCAATCGGGGTGCTTCAGCAGGGGCATTTCACGAAACGCTTGAGAATTACGTGACCGTTGAGATTTTCTCAAAATTGAGTGCTGAACAAAAGCGTGTCCTCTCCGCCCTCTCCATTTTCCGTGAACCTGTTGAACTCGATGCTCTTGCTCAACAACAATTGGATACGGATGAGTTGGACGGTTTGGTTGAATCGGGTCTGGCCCGCCAAGCGGATTCTGAAACATACGACGTTCACGATTTGATCCGAGAGTTTCTGCTTCGCAGCCTTTCTCCTGCTCTACGTCAGGAATTTCATGCAAAATGTGTGGACTGGTACCTCAAGCAGACGCAAAGTCATGATATGCTGATAGAACTGATTTACCACTCCATCCAAGCAGCACAATACGAGGAGGCCTCCAATCTCGTGGTCTCTGAAGGCAGGCAACTCATCTCTCAGGGCTACATGGAACTTCTTGGGCTCATCGAGCAAATAGAAACAGATGACCTTGCCCCTGATGTCGTGGTTCGCATGGCACAATTGCAAGGGGATATTCTAGCCCTTCTTGGACGCCTTGACGAGGCCGAAGACGTGCTCAACACCACGCTTGAGCGAGCAAAAAAGAGTGCTGATGAATTGATACAGGCCGAAATTCTCTCTTCGATGGCTGACGTGAGCAGAAAACAGGGCGATAGCGACCTCTCGCTCAGTCGTCATAAGCAGGCCTTGAAGCATTACATCGCACGAGGTCACGCCCGATGGGCCGCTCGGACCTACAACAACATCGGCTACCTTCTTCGTCGAAAAAACGAGCGTTCCAAAGCTTTGGAGGCCTACGGTGAGGTGGAAGCCATTCTCGCAGGTTCCGATGATGATGAACTTATCAACAGTCGAATCACCCTCGCCCGAGCCCTCATTTCCCTCGGTGAGGTTGACCGTGCTCGGGAACACGCCATGGCATCGCATGAACGAACAGCGGAAATGGGTGATGTTTTGCTCCATGCTCGTGCCCAGGGCGTTTTGGGTCGTTACTACTCCAAAGTTGAGCAATCCGAGTTGGCTTTGTTCCATTACTCGGAGGCGCTTGAGGCCATGACCGAAGCGGGAGATGTGCAATCCTTGGTGGAAATCACCATGCTGCTTGGTGAAGTTCTGCACGATGCTGGGCGCACCGATGAAGCCATGGAGCATTACAGCCAAGCCTTGGTACTGGCTGAAGCTAATGATTTGCGAATGCAGATTGGAGAACTGCTCACGCGGCTTGGGGGGGTTGCCCCCGACCGTCAGGGCCGCATGGAATATCTTCAGCGCGCACTGACCGTCTTCCGGGAACTCGGTGCAAAAACGCGTATGCGAGAAGTCCAAGCTATGGTCCACCGAGCGGTCATGAGTCGTTGATTCACTGGACGGCCTGAGGGCGGTCGAGTGAAAGGAAGGTTATGCCGTCGTCATGAACCACCCACAAGCGTTCAACACCAGCGAGCGGTACTCGCCCCTCGTGCGTGCCAGCACCGGTTCCTGAAAGGGAGATCTCCGTGTCAAGAGGGCCGCCTTCGTCGATGAGGATGAGGGCGGTGTCGTGCAATTCCAACCAAAAGAGCGACTCATCGGCCTCAGTTGGTCGCCAACTGATCTCCTCTGCATAGGAGATATTTCCACCGAGACGACTGGCTTCGTCCGCCCGTTCCACAGCCGCAGCGATGTCGTCCATGTTGGCTTGGATGGCTTCTTCGTTCCACCGCAAACGGGTGTTTGTTTCAATGTCCCATGCCCAAACGCTGAACATGCTCATTAACAATACACCCAGCAAGAAGGTGAAAATGTAGCCCAATTCGGTGGCAGCGGCTCTGGTGTCCCGGGTCAGGCATCCACGATTCATACCAGCACCTCCCGAGCCGTTACGTCAATGGAGGCCAGTTGAAGCGTGAATTCAATGATCTCACCGTTGGTGTGCCAAACGGCTTCTGCTGTGCCATAACTGGGGTCAGGTACCCAGCCAACGTAATCGGTGAGTAAATCCAACCGGCCGGGATAGACGGTCCAATCCTCGCTCGCCTCAAGGCCG
>CALGEM010000107.1 GCA_937881505.1 uncultured euryarchaeote | reverse complement strand
AAGCCCTGACCAACATGGCTTGCGATTTGGCCGACAAAGCGGTTGGAGATGATGGTGATGTCCTTGATCCCTGCCCGACGAATGGTGCCCAAGGCATAGTCAATAACAGGGCGATTATGAAGTGGCAAGAGGGTTTTTTGCGTATAATGAGTGAACGGATGAAGACGAGAACCGTAGCCCCCTGCCACCAAGATGGCTTTCATCGTCATGTTTGGGAATGGCCGGAGGCGGCTTTAGAAGATGCTTATCGCTCGTCTTCATCTTGTACACTTTCCATCAGCGATGAAAGTGCACCGTCCTCCGCGTTTTGCTCAAACCATCCACTGGCCACCAAGTCGCCCAGTCGGTCAACCCCTGCCTCCACCATGTCCATGTCGCGCTGTTCTGCGATCTCCCATTGCCGCTGCGCTACCTTGGCGTAGTATTGATTTGCTTCTTCAACCAATTTCTCCGAGACCCTCAAATCACCTTCAAGACCCTCGTAATCGGCTTCATGGAGCGAAGGGTCCACCCGTACGAGGTTTGGGTCCACACTCGCTTCTGCCTTGTCAAAGGCTGGTCCCTTCTCATCGCCGCCACGGGTGCGCAGATAGGACTCGTTGGTGGCGATACGGCCGATGTTGCTCGCTGCAAAGGCTTGATGGAGATGGTCCGCTTCCTTTTGGTCCAAATCAAGCCCGTTCAATTCCTCCCATCCAAATTCGATGCTGTCCAACAGTGCACCGAGTCTGCGCTGCAAGGTTTTGGTACGGTGCGAGGAGAGCCACTGCACCGCTACAGCGAGCACAAGCGGAACGGTGAGGAACTGGATAATGCGATAGACATCCATGCCTTGGAGGTAGGCGATGAGAACGAAGATGTCGGTCAAAATGACGATGCCCCAAATCGCGAAAAGTAATTTCTTCCGACCGGCTCGTTCCTGAACGAAGAAGTGTTCAATCAGGGCTTTGTTACTCATGCGAACCACCTAGCGGTTTGCGATGCTCCGAATCTTTTCCATGGTCTGTTCGTCAAGCTCGGTCTCTGCGTCCCAACCCATGTCCTTCAGCCCGTTGGCGATGCTGGCTTCCACGATGGTGTTCATCCGTTCCACAGCGTACTGAAACAACAGACCACACATCAGCACCGTGGCCAAACCAAATTCCCAACGGCTAAGGTAGGCCACGACGACACCGATGAGCACGATGCCCAAGCCTGCAGGGATCAAGCGTTGTTGCACCTTCATTGCTGAGGCCTTGGCGTCGAGAATCCGTTGCGCGCCCTCCTTCTTCCCAGCCATGTTCGTGGGAAGTCGCTTCTCAAGGTGAAGGTGCCGCTTCTTCCGACAACCATGCGTTGACCTCGGCGAACGTGTCGCTTAGGGCACGGTCTTGGCTGGAGCCTTCGTTGACCAGCACGCTGTCACGCATTGTGAAATGACCACGCGGTTGAGAGATGAGATGCTGCAGGAGTTCGCTCATCGCTCGTTGCATGTTGGCGGTTTGTTCAACCTGCATGTTGAGCAATCGCTCCATGCTGTTGAACACCACATCGTTGCGTTCGTGCCGGGCTTCAAGGGCGTTTGAGGCAGCGTTCATCGCTTCCTCTTGACGCTTGAGTAATTCCCTGGCTGCCGGGCTTCCAACCGCGTCCCGCCGTTGCAGTTCATCAATGGCATTGTTCAATTCCACGTGCCTTCTGGTCAGGGCGCGCTTCAATTCTTCAACCTGGTGATTGGCAGCCCGAAGTTGGTTAGACAACGCTTTCCCGTCATTTTGCATGCGCCGGAGTTCTGAACTGTGATGGGTCGATTCGGAGAGAAACGCCACCACGATGGCGAGAGCAAGCGCCTTTCCTGGATTGACCATCAAGGCTGTTGCTGAAAACCATGCTACACTTCCCCAAAACACTGAGCGAACGATACCCATGATGTAACATGGATACACCACCAATAAAGTCGGTCGTTGGGACTGCTACGGGGTCCCTTCACGATGGAAGGAGAATGAAGCAATCGTCGTCCACCTCAAGCACCATACCGGTCGTAAGCAGGTGGTCGAGGGCTTCATCGGTTTCGGCATCGTCGATGCTGGAGGCGCGAGTGTGGTCAAAAATGGCTTGGAGGGTGGCGACTGGCTCGCCGCTGGCCAAGGCTTGTTCGATGGACATGACGACGGACTGGCAGGCAATGGCAAGGAGCGGGTCGTCGGTGTTGGCATCGGGTAAGAGGTCGAGGAAGATGTTGGAGGGGTGGTGTTCCTCAGCCTCCATTTGCCCATGACTCGGAGATTCGGTGGCCCGTTCGCCCAGGCCTCGAAGAGCGTGAGGTTCGTTGAGGTCAAAACAATCGAACAGGTTTCGCTGATGCGGGTCATCGCTTTCTTGCGCACCCGTTTCGGCTGGCTCCAAGCGTCGACCGAGGTCGTCGAGGCGTTGAAGTCGCTGGTCGATCATGACCTTTTCTCTTAGGAGGTCAATCGCTAAGAGGTCCATGGCCATGTTCGCTTGCTCCACCAACCAATCGTGCACGTTCCACTGCGGGTTGACTCCGAGCATGGCGTCGGCGAGCTGGTGCACTTCCGGGGGTAAATCCTTCAGTGAAACACGCCGTTCCTGGCTGTTTTTGTGCTCGTCTGCCATGATGTTTCTTCTCACTTGACAGCCTATGAAACATCCCCTCGGTCCCAACCGAGAAGATCCGTTTTGGCCGGTTTTTCCCACCCTTTCAATCGGGGAGTGCCTCGTTTCTCCACATACCGTCTCGTTCTGCAGAAAGGGTCGCGTTCATGTAGAAGCGCCATGTGCGAGGGAGCATGAGTGACCATCGCATCACGGTTCTGCCAGGCGACGGGACGGGCCGAGAAGTGGCGCTAGAGGCGCAACGCATCCTCGATACCATTCAGGAGCACTCCAATCACGGCTTCACTCAGACGGTCATTCCTTGCGGTGGCGAACACTACAAAGCCACCGGAGAAGAATGGGCCGAGGGCTCTTTTGACTTCTGCAAAAACGAAACGGACGCCATTTTCCTGGGCGCCATTGGTTATCCGGGTGCGCGCCTTCCCAACGGCGACCTCGCCGGCGGCTCGGTTATCTTGGGACTTCGTAGCGGTCTTGACCTCTATGCCAACGTCCGCCCAATCAAACTCTACGAGGGCGTCCCCCACAAGATTCACGGCGGCTTCCGCCAAATTTGGGAACCGGGCATGGTTGACATGACCATTCTCCGAGAAAACACCGAGGGGCTCTACCACGCCCTTCTTCGCCGTTCTGCCGACCGAGCTCAAGGCCGAGAAGAGTACGAACCCGGGCCCATGACCTTCCCTGGACTGGACGGCGAGGTCGCTTACGACCCCCGCCCCATTTCTCGAAACGGCTCGGAACGCCTGATTCGAATGGGCTTTGAAATCGCTGAGACCCGCAACGGCGCACCCGCCGACGGCGTTCGCCGTGTTTCTTGCATCGACAAATCCAACGTCACCCGAGGATGCCAACTCTTCCGCTCCACCTTTGACGACGTCGCTTCCGAGTATCCCGGCACCGAGGCAGATTACGGCTATATCGACGCCTTCATGCAGTGGATCACCCGCTCACCCGAGCACTACGACACCGTCGTGACCTCCAACATGTTCGGCGATATTTCCACCGACCTTGGCGCCGTTCTTCAGGGCGGCATGGGCATGGCGGCTTCGGGCAACATCGGTGATGACCACGCCTTCTTCGAGCCCGTTCACGGCTCCGCTCCAAAGCACGCTGGACAGAATAAGGTCAACCCCATCGCTTCCATCAACTCCATCCAGATGATGATGGATTACCTCGGTCGAAAAAACAACGACGACGACCTCGTCGCTGTTGGACGCCTCATCGACGAGAGCGTGGCTGACCACCTCAAGGAAGGAAAGCACCTGACGTACGACATCGGCGGAACAGCCTCGTGCTCAGATGTTGGCGAAGGTATCGCCAACCGACTTGCAGCGAAGCTCAAGGAACGCTGACGCCGAGCAAAGGGTAGCGTTCGCAGCGACCCACTGCAAGCCCATGGATATAGGCTAGTCTTGTACAAGGGCGTTTAGCATAATCCCTCGTAAATACAAGCAAACTAATTATCAACTTGAGGATTCGATGTAAGAATTGAGCGTTTCAATTAAGGTATAGCCTCATGGATTGCGCAGTTGTTGGTAGTAAGCCATAGCATACTGTCGAGCTTCGGATTCAGCATAACCATGAGCAACCAACATTTCTACATAAGCCTCAACTTCATGGTCCAATTCAGGTAAAGGTTCAACCGCTGCTGACGCACGACGGCGAAGAACTGCGACCACCAAAACTGCTAACACGACAAGCCCCAAACTTGACGCGAGTATCACATCAATCTGGACTGCGCTGCTGATATCTTCGCTTCCGGTATCGTTTGATGGTACGATGCCCTCGTCATCTGCTAATGTGTTGTTCTCACTCGTCGTTTCATTGGTGATTTCATCCGGAATTTCTGGAATATCCTCACAAGCATCAGGTACGTCGTTCTGATTTTCATCCACGGTGTCGTCACCGTCTGGACAAATGTCTTCTGCATCGGACACACTATCACCGTCAGAATCATCGCATCCATCCGGCAAACCGTCGCCATCGCTAT
>CALGEM010000106.1 GCA_937881505.1 uncultured euryarchaeote | reverse complement strand
CGTGGTGGATGCGGGAGAATTGGAGGTTGTCGCTTCAGCGGCTCACTGCGAAATTGCTGCCTGCCGACACCCATCTCGTCCCATTTATACCGTGCAGTACCACCCAGAGGCCGTTGGGAAAGTCCTTGACATCGCTCTTGCCTGCGGCGACATGAACCAACAAGAGCGTGAGGCCTATGACGACCAACGCTTGACGACCAACGTGAGCATCGCTTTTGGCCTTGAATTCTGAGGTATCCTGCGAGGACAATCCATTCACGACTTGAAAAGGCGCTGCGCCAAGATGAAGCCACCTGCAAGCGCTGCACCAAATACGCCCATCTCGGCAAGGGTGTCGAGGAGTTCTTGGGCCTGTCCAACAACCACTTCCTCCTTGCCGATGAGGCCGTTGGTGAGTCGATGCCAATCGATGATCAGGAAGTTCCTTGATTCGAGGAATTTGATGAGAATAAATTGGATTATGAGGAGGTTTCGCACGCCTTTTGAAGCCAATTTGACCACCAAGCCAACCAGAAAACCGATGAAGAATCCTTGGGTAATGTTCTCGGCCAGCAACGACGGGATGTCCATGCTTGAGGGTTGGTGAACCGGCGTATAGTCTTGGCCAAAACGGGGCGTGCACCACAGACGATGCTCTCATATAGGGAAGGCAAGTGGGATGCCTGTTCACCATGAAGCGAGGTTCACGTGCTTGGAAGAAAACCGGCAACCAACGTTGGAAGTGGCGCAAGAAGAAGTTGCGACGCCGAAAGCGTGCACGCCGACAGGCCAAGAACTGATGCTGAGGGTAACAACACGGGAGTATAGTATAGCTTGGTAGTATCGCGGGCTCCAGTTGCACGGGAATGACGACGAGTGGGTTTGCTGAAGTTGATGACCAACTGGAGCGCCGACCCGTTGCAATCCTGCAGACTGCCCATCTGATGCGCAGTTTCAGAAGAAATCCGCTGGGGGGGGTTCAAATCCCTCTGCTCCCACCAATTCCTGACTGCACAGGGCGACCGTGGCCAAAATCTTGAATTGGCACCACGGGCAGTCTCAACCATGAAAGTCCTTGACTGGGTTATTGAGCACTGGCTTGTGGCCCGTTGGGTGATCTTTGCCATTGTGGTCGGTTCTGCCTGGGGTATACTGACCACGATCCTGGCCGATGGTTCTTCGGACACCATTGCTTCAGATGGCTGGTGCAGTTTCTGTTGTGGCTTGGGCATTGGCTTGTTTTTCGTCCCGCTTTGGGGTGTCAATCTCCGGGAGAGCCGCCTGAGTCGAAGCCTCGGCATCTTCGTGGTTCTCATCTTGATGACCGTCTCGTTGACCTTGGGTATGGAAACAACGGAGGGGGCCTTGGGGGATGCAGGGTTCTGGGTCTCCATGTTT
>CALGEM010000105.1 GCA_937881505.1 uncultured euryarchaeote | reverse complement strand
CACCGTGGCTTAGCGGTATAGCACCTCATTGGTAATGAGGAGGTCGCGAGTTCAAATCTCGCCGGTGGCTCCACTCTTCGCTTTTTTCAGAGATGATAAATTGGGCCTTTTTTTTTCAAAATAACCTCAATGTATAAGAGGCGAATTTTCGGATTTCAACTTGAGAAGGCAACTTCTCAGATGGGATGCAGATGGAGCGTAAGCAACAACAAAACGATGAGATGCAACGACGGGTGAAGGAACTTCAACACCAAGTCGATGAACTGAAAGAACTGGTGAACACGCTGTTGAGCGTGATTGTGGAAGAGCCTGATGGCGTCCACAGCGGTGCAGCACCCACCATTCCCGGCCAAGGGATGATGGAAGTCTGCATGTGATCATCCTTTGATGACCGCCAGTGGATTCATTCGGGCGACCGGCCGGGCAAGGCCTGCTTGTTCCGTCAGGCGTATGACTTCATCAACATCTTTGTAGGCGTCCGGAGCCTCTTCAGAAAGCACGTTCGGTGTCGATGCGTGAACTCGGACGCCTTGTGCCTCAAGACTTCGCTTCAATGCCTTCCCATCGAGCGTTTTCTTGGCCTGACTTCGTGAGAGGGCCCTTCCCGCGCCATGACATGACGAACCAAAGGCCATGTTTCCACCTTTGAGGGGTCCGGCCATGATCCACGAACCGTTACCCATGTCACCGGGGACGATGACCGGTTGGCCGGTTGATGCAAATTGTTTTCCAACCTCTGCATGGTCTCCTCCAAATGCGCGAGTGGCTCCCTTGCGGTGGACGCAACACGAGCAGGATTTGCCATGGATAACATGCGTTTCCATCTTTGCGATGTTATGAGCCACATCGTACAGTGTGGTTGCTTCGCCATCAACACCCATTTCGAGTTTGAGCACTGTTCGCAGGCGTTCAGCTAGCACCGCTCGGTTCGCAAAGGCGAAGTTGGCGGCTGCGTTCATTGAATCGAGGTAGGCTTGCCCCTCCACTGAATAAACCGGTGCAGATGCTAACTGCCTGTCGGGTAGTGCATAGCCCCATTTTTCGTTGACCCACATGCCTTCTTGTTGTTTGTATGTCGCTTCTAATCCTCGGACATGATCGGTACAGACTTGATGGCCAAGCCCGCGACTTCCGGAGTGAATCATGGCCACCACTTGGTCTTCGTACAGGCCCCAAGCTGCTGCTGTGGCCTCATCAACCACGCTCCCGACAGTTTGCAATTCCAAAAAGTGGTTGCCGCTTCCGAGGGTGCCGAGGGATTTCATTCCGCGTTCCAAGGCTCGTTGTGAGAGTTCAGCCTCCTGAGTTTCAAGCAGGCCATTGGATTCCAAAAAAGCAAGGTCTGCGTGATGGCCGTGCCCGAGGTCTGCCGCCGCATGGGCTCCTCGCTGCAAGATATCCTGCAGGTCGGATGTTGTTATGTCAACACCCCCTTTTCCGGAACCCCCTGCTGGGATTCGACCGGCCAGTCGCCCAGCCAATTTCTTGAGATTGGGAATGTCATTTACCGTGGCATCAAGCGCTAAAAACCGAACGCCACAATTGATGTCAAAGCCTACGCCACCTGGGGAGATGGCTCCGCCAGCATCCCCGAACTCCGTGTCAGTTGCCACAACGCCTCCGATGGGGAACCCGTATCCAAAATGCCAATCTGCCATGGCCCACGCTTCGCCGACAACGCCCGGCAGCGATGCGGTGTTCACGAGTTGCTCGGGGCCACGATCATCGGCATGGCGTTGCATGTGGGCGGCATCGGTGACCAATCTGGCGTCGACCTTCATGGTGCCATGTGCACGGATACGCATGGTTCCGTCCCCCTCCTCAACGAGGTGGTCACGCCATGCTTGGTCCATATTGCCGGGTCAGGACGATGAGATTTGAGACTTTGCACAATGATGGTTTCCGGCCTTCGCATCAGCACAGCCTTGAAGGGGGGGCTCTGCTTGGCAAGAACATCCAACTGGGAGAGACCGTTTCATGTCGTTGCCACCGATTGATTTGGCCGTCTTCCACAACAACGGCTACGTTCGGAAACAGTGCCGTGTAACTTCGCTGTGGTTTTGGACCTGCGATGAAGCGCGGGAAACCTGTGGGGACACGCCTGAGGACGAATACACCTTCATCGGTGCCCCGCTGATTGAAGGGTTTGAACAGCGGGGCAAGGCATTGAAAGACGCCATGCGGGAAGCCTTCCTCGGATTTTTCGAAGACAGAGAGCACACTCGAATCGACCCCTACCCTGTCCTCGCACGCTGGCGAGATGATATCCACTTGACCATTGCTTCAATTGCTGATTTCCAGCCTCATGTCACCTCTGGTGCAGTTCAACCACCGGCCAATCCCTTGGCTGTTTCCCAACCTTGTATTCGTTTGACCGATGTTGATGCTGTTGGGCGCTCAGGCCGCCATTTGACCACCTTTGAGATGATGGCCCATCACGTGTTTAACCGGCCAGAGGACGGCCTTGAGATTTATTGGATGGAGCAATGCGTGGAGCATTGCCATCGTATGTTGACCGAGACATTTGGCATTGATGCCTCCGAAATTACCTATGTCGAGAATCCGTGGTGCGGTGGAGGAAATGCAGGAGCCGCAGTGGAAGTCATCGTGGGTGGTTTGGAATTGGCCACACTTGTTTTCATGGACATGGAAGAGCATCCTGATGGTGGTGTTGAACTCAAAGGCGATCGCTACCGCACGATGCCGCTTCAAATCATTGACACGGGTTATGGATTGGAGCGCTTTTGTTGGGCCGCAGCTGGAACCCCCACGATTTACGAAGCCATTTATCCTGAAACCGTTGCCTGGTTGAAAGAATGTTCTGGATTTGAGAGCGTTGCCAATCAGTGGCCTTCGCTTGATTTGGAACGCCTCCTCAGTGAGATGTCTCGTTTGAACGGCATCATGAACATCGAAGCAGGTGTCGACGGTGAGAAATTGGTTAACATCTTCCTTGAACGCCTTGCTCAGCGAGGTGTTGAGGTGAGTGCCGAGCAGTTCTCCTCTATCACAGAACCCCTTGCCAACATCTATGCCATTCCCGACCATTTGCACGCCTTGTGCAACATGTTGGGTGATGGCCTTGTGCCCTCCAATGCAAAAGCAGGCTACCTTGCTCGTATGTTGGCACGTCGTGTCCTGCGGATGCGAGATGAATTGGCCATTGATGTGCCGCTCGCCGAATTGGCTACGCATCACCTCGATGTCAACTTGGGGGGACACCTCAACAAACAAACTCGAGACGGGCTGCTCACCATTCTCGCCTTGGAGGAGGAGCGCTATGTCGAAATGCTGCGAAAAGGAACCAACGTCATTCAGACACAACTCAAATCCTTGGCGAAGGACGCCGCTGAAATTCCTGACGAGCATCTGTTCACAATGAACGATTCCCATGGATTGGCTCCGGATATGGTCATCACGCTGGCACGAAATGCAGGATGGGATTCGGTCGGTTTGCGCACGGGTTTCTCGGCGGAAATGGCTGAACGACATGCTCGCATGGCCAAAGAAGCTGCAAAAACTTCCAGTAACCAAGGTGATGCCCTTGCTGTTGACATGTTTTCGGCCACTCACCCGCTCTTTTACGACACCGTTTATTCGCCCAAATTTGAAGCAAATCTTCTCGGTTGTGTATCTGCCGCAGACCACGGTCCTGACGGATCAACCCACGCGGTGGTCTTGGATGCCACTTTGTTCTATCCGGAAGGAGGTGGCCAAGAAGGAGACCGTGGGACACTCCGCCAAAACGGGGTGGAGGTCGTTGTTCTCGATACGCAGAAAGTCGGTGAAGTCATCGTTCATTTCACCGACGGCCCCCTCGAGGGCACTGAAAGCGTTGAAGGACAACTCGATTGGAAACGACGAAAGCAATTGATGGACCACCACACCGCAGTCCACATTGTTGGCGGTGCTGCACGCCGTCTTTTGGGGCCGCATATTTTCCAAGCAGGTTCTCATCTGACAGTGGAAAGCGGCCGATTGGACATCACCCACTACCATCGCCTGACGAGGGCCGATCTCGATGCGATGGAAGACATGGCCAACCACGTCCTCAGCGAGGTTCGCCAGACGGAAAAAACGGAGTTGAACCGTCGTGACGCCGATATCGTCCACGGTTTTGACCTCTACCAAGGTGGTGCACCAAAAGGCGATTCAATTCGAATCCTCAAAATTGCCGACCACGATATCCAAGCGTGCGGTGGGACCCACCATGACGAACCGGGGCAAATTGGGTCCATTCGGATTGTTCGCTCTTCGGCTGTTCAAGACGGTGTTGAACGCCTGCACATCGTTGCTGGCGATGCGGCGCTGGCCTACGCTCGTTCCCAAGATGAATTGGTGCGACAATCCAGTGATGTGTTCGGCGTGCACGGTGACGACTTACCCAAAGCAGCTGCACGCTTTTTCAAGGAGTGGAAAGAGCAGCGCAAGTTGATTGAACAGTTGGAATCTGAAATTGTCCGTTTGAGAACCACCGGCGGAGGCGATGCTTCTACAGAGGTTGAGGGTGTTCGTGTCGTGGTGATGGAAATTGAAGGCGATTTGAAATCCATGACTACGATGCTCAAGGAATTGACCCTCGATGCATCCAATCCCACGTTGGCCGTCCTTGGCTCAAAGGATGGCGGTGGGAAACTGATGATTGGTATCACTGAAAACACCATCGCAAGTGAGCGTTATAATGCGGTTGACCTGCTTCGTTCAATCTCATCGCACATCCGTGGTGGAGGCGGTGGCCGTCCTACCTTTGCTCAGGGCGGCGGCTCCCACGCTGAGGGATTGAGCGATGCGTTGCAGGCGGCCCGGGACGAGTTGGGTTTGTGATCAGAGCAAACTCCTGAGAGCCTCACGGTCAAAATGCGAAACGGCCTGCCCGAAGGCTTCCTGCGGTGAAAACCAAGCGGCCTTTGAGATCTCTTCTGTTTGGAGGGTCAATTCGTCCAAATCGCCGTTCCATGTCGACCGATACGTGAACGAAACGAAAGAGATGCCTTCATCGTTGAAGACTCGCTGAGTTACGACAGGTTCCACATTGTCGAGGACAATGGACAGGCCAAGTTCCTCCAAAGTTTCTCGGACACAACCTACGGCCGGATGCTCGTTGTGGTCCATGTACCCTCCCGGTAGGGTCCAAAAACCACGAAAATGACCGCGTTCAACCATACCCATCAAAACCTGGCCTTCATCGTTACAGACCATGACTTTGGAGACCAGTCGGTGAATCGACCGGTAAATAGCATCCCGAACCACGGGGTGGACGGCGTTATCTGAGGCACATCGGTCCTTCCACGCCCAATCCTTTGGCCATTCAATCTTCGGATAGGCCTTGATGACGGTGTAGTCGCGGTCTCCATACCGAAGAACCAGTGAATCCTTTTCTGTGAAATCAATGCCCATCCCCCGAAGTTCTTGTTTTGTTGGAAAGCGAAGATGCTCATCAACGCTGGTCCGACCTTGAACGGGTTGCTGCGGACCCTCACCGTCTTCATTGACCAGCAACACCTTTCCGTCGTGTTCAAGGTACACGACTTCGGATGGGTGCATGCATCGCCCAACCTGTAGTGCGTCATGAAGACTCGCATCCATTCAGACGCCCACGTCGTTAAACTTCAAATCGGTCCGCTCCTTCGGGGCTACCATGCGCTTTGAACAGTTGAACGAAGGTGTTTGGGCCATGACGTATCTGATCGTGGATGAAACAACGAAGGAAGCGGCCTTGGTTGACCCGGTTTACGATTTCATGGACAACTACACCACGCTGCTCAACGAGCAAGGCTTGACGCTCGTTTACGCCATCGCCACCCACACCCACGCTGACCACATTACCGCCTGCTTCAGCCTGCGTGAACAATTGGGCTGTGAATATGTCATGTCCACTGAAACGGCAAGCCTTGGCGTTTCCATGCTTGTGGATGACGAAGAGAAAATCATGCTGGGTTCCATTCCCATTCAATTTCACGCAGCACCCGGCCACACAAATGATTCCATGATCGTCCACGTGCCTGGCTACATGATGACCGGTGATTTCCTGTTCAATGGTGAAGGAGGCGTTGGTCGGGACGACCTGCCGAGTGGACGTGTCCATGTTCACTGGGATGCCCTTTCCGTGCTTGACCGCTTTGAGGGGCACACAATTGTTTGTTCAGGCCACGACCCGCCTGGCACCACCATGATGTCACTTGATTGGAACCGAGCGAACAACCCCATTCTCTCCATGACGTCTTTCGAAACATTCCGTGAGTGGCAAGAAGCAACGGCAGCTAAATTGGGCGGCGTATCAAAAATCAAGACCGCTATCCCTGCGAATCTTTTCGGTGAATTGCCAGAGACCATCCCGTGGCTTGAATGAACTCACTTCTTGAGCGGGTTCTTTGGTGCTTTGGTGTCCTTGGGAATCGTAGGAAGGTTTTGTAATTCCTCAAATGTCATTTGCTGACGGTTCGCTGAATCCAAAGCCGAGAGACGTTCATCCATCCCCATTCTGACATTGAAATCAATGCGCCCTTTGGAGCGAGTCAAGTCGTAGGAAAGCGGTTGAAGGTGCTCAATGACTTGTGCTTCGAAATCGTGTCGCACTCGCTCGCCCCGCCAAGAGGAGTAGCCCCAACGATAGGAGATTCCGACGATGGCGGCACCGTACAGCAAGGTTAGAACAACCGTAGCAAAGAGGATGGGGTTTCCGTCAACGTTTCTTGATTCTTCGAGAAGGTTGCGACCGAGCAAAAAGAGGAGACCGATGCCGACGACTGGGTTCAGCACCCCTTCCAGCCACTGATTCACGGGAACAAGCCGCCCTTTGGCAGGGTCGACGAAGACCAAATCAGCCTCAAAGGCCGTGTTCAACACGGACAGCACCGAAAGAAGCACCATGTAGAGGAAGGAGGATACGATGAGTTCAATGATCAAGGAATCAAGGTTGAAGACCCAATGAACAATCAGCCAGGCGAACAAGCCCAGGAAAGCAGCTTGTGGGACGTAATTGAAGTGCTCAATGTGTTGTGAAAATTCAGTCAAGGACTTTCGTTGCTCCCTGCTCCCCCTGTGAGGTTTTGGGATGTGAATGACCTGCCAGTGCATCAATCGCTCAATGGTTTTCAGACTCCAGATCAAAAGTTTTCGTCGAATCAAAAGGTACTCCATGAAGAGCATGAATGGAAAACCGATCAGCACCAGAGGCAGCGCCATGATGGCTGAAAGCGGTAGAATCAACAGTGCGGGGAGTAAGAGAAAGTGAGAAAGCGTAAGCGGGTGAAGCATTTCGGCTTCAATCAGGCGTTGTTTAGCAGGTGGAATGCGAAGGTTTCTGGCGATGTCGTCCAATGTTTGAGAAAAGGAAGCCACTTGGTGGCCCGAGTCTAGAATCTGACGAACAATGGTTCGGTATTCGGATACCTCGTGGCCAACACCCACCCAGAACTGCCACGCAAGTCGCATTGGAAGGGCCAAAAGCAGCGGCAGGGCGAGAATACCAGCGCCCCACAGAAGTTCCTGCATTTCCGACTCCACGGTGCTTCCTCAACACGCCCACTCGCTTGGGGTTGTTGAAAACAACGGTCTTCCACGAGTCAAACCGAATGTTCTAACGCCGTCGGGTTCTGTTCGGAACATGGCAAGGATTGCCGTCACCGACGGAATGGATGAAAAGGCGGTTGCACGCCTTGAAAAATCGGGCCATGAAGTGGTTGTCGCCCACATTGAGAAGGCGGATTTACTCAACGGTGCGTTACAATCTTTTGACGCCATCATCGTCCGAAGTGCAACAAAACTCAGCAAAGAGGTTCTGAAGGCATCCGGCGAACGTCTCGATGTCATTGGACGGGCCGGCGTTGGGGTTGACAACATCGACCTTGAGACTGCGGGCTCGCTTGGAATCAAAGTGGTCAATGCACCCCGTGCTAGCACGCAATCAGTTGTGGAACTCACACTGGGTCACTTGTTGGCTTCCATTCGTCATCTACCAAGAGCCGACCGATCGCTTCGTGAAGGCAAGTGGGAAAAGAAAGCGATGAAAGGTTCTGAACTCTCAGGAAAAGCCCTCGGCCTTATCGGATTTGGACGCATTGCGCAATCCGTTGGTCGCATTGCTCAGGCCATCGGGATGGAAGTCCATGCCTACGACCCTTATCTCCCCCCTAAAGTGGCAAAATCGCAAGGGACGCGGCTCCACAAAACGCTTGAGTCGCTGTTTTCGAATTGCACCCACATTTCGATTCACTGCAACCTAACCGAGGAAACCCACCACCTCGTGAATGCCGAACGTCTCGCTTCCATGCCGCATATAGGCAAGGACGGTTCTCGGTGTGGCAGCCACATCGTCAACTGCGCACGAGGAGGTATTGTCGACGAAGACGCCGTTCTCCAAGCCCTTGAATCGGGTGCGCTCACATCGGCTGCTCTTGACGTGTTCGAACATGAGCCGGTTGACCCCGACCACCCCCTCCTGCAGATGGAGCACTTCCACGGTACACCTCACATTGGTGCATCCACGGTCGAAGCCCAAGGACGGGTTGGTATGGACATCGCAACCAACGTGATGGATGCGCTCGACGGTCGTCCCTGTGACTTCGTGGTCAACAAGGCCTTCCTCTAGTACTTTCACTTTCAACAACTGGGTCTGCAATAAGCATGCCTTCCTTCTTTACCCTCGTTGAGGCATGGGTCGAAGTGTACCTCCATGGCGAACACGGGTGGAGCATGAATTGCAATATTTGGCGCCTTATCGACGGGTGCTTTCCTCGGTTGACCAAGCTGCGTTTGATTCACTCTTGGATGCGGTGCGAGAGCGACGTGCAGCAGGAGGCATGCTCCCCGCAGTGAACACGTGGCAGCCCACCGTGCTCAGCATGATGGTCGGTTTGATGGCGCAGATTCATCAACTCTCAGACCGAATCAAGACGCTTGAGGAACGGCATGACCATGATTGAAGGGTGGTTATTGGACGTTCATGAGAACGAGACAAACACCGGAATGGTGGCGTGGATCGTTGATGATTTTGGCACAGCCCAGGGGTGCGTCCTTCCTTGGAAACCCACGATTCATGTTCATGCTTCGCATCGCTCCCTTGATCGCATGGAACATTGGTTAACACAACCGGAACTCCGTCACCGCTTTGGCATCGGGCCTCTCCTCACCACACAAGCCCGTTTGAGTTTGGAGGCAGAGGGACATGTCGATGTTCTCGCCATCACTTTACGCTCTTACCAACACATACGTGCACTTGCGGAACACATTGAAGCAAGAGGAGATTTCCATCGGTTCAAACTTTACTCGGTCGATGCGCATTTGGCTCAACGCTTCCTCAATGACCACGGATGCATGCCGTTTCAACGAGTACGTTGGTCTTCTTCTGACCCAGCCCGGCTTCAACCGGTCAACGATACATCGTCGGAGGGTGACATGTTCCC
>CALGEM010000104.1 GCA_937881505.1 uncultured euryarchaeote | reverse complement strand
CTGCTGATGAACCCGTCGTGGTGGACCCATTCGAAGGGATTGACTGTGCTGTGACCGTCGGCGTTGACGCCTCTGGCTACGCCTTCTCTCCAACCGTCGTGAACATTGAGGTTGGTGAGACGGTGTGTTGGTCGTGGACCGACGCCAGCATGCCACACAATGTTCGACAGGTGGACGGCTTCAAGTCCACCACCTACGTTGATGGCGGCGTGACTTCAGGCACTGCTGCATCGACGGTGGCCTTCTCTCATACCTTCACCGAAGACACCACGTTCTACTACGCATGTGAACCCCACATCGGCTTGGACATGTTCGGAGAGGTCGTTGTTGGTGATGGAGGCGTACAGCCTGCTGCAGAGCCGTCCGAAGAAAGTGAGGACACGCCCGGCTTCATGGTCATCACCGCCGTCATCGCTGTCATTGGCGCCCTAGCATTGATGGGCCGTGTGGGCCGAGATGACCTCTGAGGGTTGGACTGAATTATGCTGAAGCGACTGGCGGTGGTTTTGGCCATTGCCTTCATCATCGTCGTTGCCGTGTGGACATCCCTCGTGGTCAGCTATGAGGACGGTCGCGGAACAGACAACACCGTTCTACTGTCCTTCCCAAGCAACGCATCATCTGGCGATTCAGATGCACTTGCTTCCCTCTCCTTTGAGGGCGAGGCCGTGCCGTTGCTATGGTCCTCGCTAACCGTGGAGATTGAGGTGGAGAATGCATCCTATGCATGCGGTTTTGGCGCTCAGTCAATCAACGCCGAATCCTCAGCGAAAGTTCAGCCCAAGTTAGGGGCGGACGGGTTGACATTCACGACTGTCGTCGACGCAACCGACGAAGAATCCTTCACACATGTTGACCTTCCGCGGCAGGGAGTTGGCAACGAATCAAACCACACGATGCGGTTCTCGAAAACGGACATCTTCCTCGGGCCGAACGTGGCCTGGGCTTTTGTTGAGGATGATGCTTTTGAAAACATAACCGAAACCAGCGGATTCGAGTTCAGTAACAACACCGAAGATCGCCTTGAGTGGTACGATTACGATCTTGCCGTGCACCGTGTGAATCCAAAGGACGGCGTCTATGTTCTTCTTGTGGATGAAGTG
>CALGEM010000103.1 GCA_937881505.1 uncultured euryarchaeote | reverse complement strand
GAGGCCGTGCTTCTTGCGGTACCACTCGGCGAGTTTGGCCGTCGTCGTCGTCTTTCCTTGACCGTAGAGGCCAACCAGCAGAAGCGTGGCGCCTCGGGGTTGGAAATCCGTGGGCGGGCCAAGAATACGAACCAGTTCGGTGTAGAGGATATTCATGGCGTGCGTTTGCATCGTCAGGCCGGGTCGTGGCTCTTCCTCACGCATTCGGGTTTCCAAGCGGTCCACGATTTCCTTGGTTTGACGGATGTTGAAATCAGCTTCCTGAAGAGCTCTGCGAAGGCTGCGCGTCATTTCTCGCAGTTCTTCCTCGTCCAACTTGCGCTTGTTCTTGAGCAACCCAAGCGAGCGGAAGATGCCCCTTGACAAGCCCTCAAGTGCCATGCAAGGGCGTCATGGTTGACCCATTTCAAACCATGCCCTCTTCGGCATGCCGTCCATCAGGAGGAAGTTCGAGGGATGAGCAGGGCGAGGACATCGCCTTCGAGGGAGGCCTTGACCAAGCTGGATTTTACATGGGTCTCCGTTGGAATGGCTTGCTCACGCCCATTCACACCCACAAAGAGGACGCCATCTTCGCTGCGCAAGGACAGGTCGCTACGCTCCAAGCCAGGGAAATGCAACTGAATTCGCTCGTGGTCCTCTTCCACATCTGCCACCATGCCTCGGTGGACTTCGTGGTGGAGGACCTGTCCGACAGCGTGGGGGCCAATCGTTTGCGGTAGTTCCGCAGGCTCACCGTAGAGCAAACGACCGACCTCTCGAAGGGCCTCAACCCCGACGATTTCGCTGTCGGCCAGTTCAAGTTGCCCAACGTTCACGCCACCCAATTTCTCACCCAGTTCGGCGATGCGGTCGAGCTCCTGTTCACGACGCTTTTGCAAAAATTCGTGGTCAAATTCCGGTGTGATGCGATTAACCAAGCAGCCGCCTATGGGCAGGTTGTACTCCACCAGCGACTCATGGGCTCGCAATGTTTCGTTGATGCCCATGCGTTCGGGGATGGTGACCAAGGTGAAGGAGGACGTAGCAGGGTCGCTCAAGACTCGGCGTACGTGGAGAACACGGCGTCGGAAGCGCTCGAGTTCTTCCTTCATGGCCTCGCTTTCCTTGCGGCCAAACAGCATGGAGCGAATGCCGCCAGAAACTCGCATCAGACGAAGCAGACGACCCGACCATGCCTCAATCAGCTCTGGCAGCGAAAGAAAGCGCAGGGTGTGACCGGTGGGTGCTGTGTCAAACACCAACACGTCCCAGGTTGGGTTTTCCATGTGTTTGAGGAGTTCATCAAAGGCCAGGGCCTCGTCGAGGCCAGGGAGGATCATATCAGCGGTCTTAATGTCGGATTTCATGTCGTTGAGTTCATCCTTTGCCGAAGGGTCAAGCATCATCCCGAGGCCACCAAAGCCCCCCATGCCGCCCGAACCCATGTTGTTCACGGCCTCGCCAACCTTTGGTAGAAGGTTCGAGAGTTTTGCCTCCGGGTCCATTTCGAGGCCGTAAAGACCCGGAACACCTTCAACTTCCACAGGGACTGGGCCGAGTTGAACATCAAGTGAATCGGATGTGGAATGCGCTGGGTCACTGGAGACCAAGAGAACCTTGAGTCCTGCGTCGGCTAGCCATACAGCGGTTGCTGAGGAGGTCGTGGTTTTGCCCACGCCGCCTTTTCCGCCGAAGAGGAGGAGCCTTGCCATGGTCGGCGGAATCGGTGGAGGTGTTTGAATCCCACCCTTCGCCTTTCAAACGCCAACGATTTGATGAAGGAAAGCACGCAGGCCCGTTCATGGTTTCAGAACTCGTGCTGTTTCAGCTCTCGAGTTTTTGCGCTCTCATCGGTATGACGCTGGGATGGCGAGGTGTCATGACCAAGTTCGCTGGATTTTACGACCTCCCGACCGCTTGGAGCCAAGTGTTTTGGGGAATTGTATTGGGTGGCGTGTACGCCGTCATGGCCGACGGCCTGCTGTTTCGACCTTACTACACCACGGTGGTGACCAGCGACGGCGTCTATACGGGATTGAACATTATCTCGCTGATGATTGTGGTTTTATTCGCATCTGTGTTTTCTCACCTGCTCTTACGCAGAGCGAGGGTGCGAAAGGGAGGGTCACAGCCATC
>CALGEM010000102.1 GCA_937881505.1 uncultured euryarchaeote | reverse complement strand
TTGGACCACGACGCAGGAATTCACGTCGAGTTGGCTCTTCTCATCCACGCGGCCCACGATGTCGCCCACCACGGGGCGCGCAAGCGGGAGACCCTCTTCCAAACGTCGCTGGAGGGACTTGTTGAACACAATGGATTGCAAGGCATGGACGGTCATGAGTTGCAGGTTGGTTGGAAGTTTTCGAAAAGCGCCGACATGGTCGTCCGGGTTTGAAAGCAGGTGCTCAATCATCCGTCGCTCAAAACCCATCCAACGGGGGAGGTCTTCGAGTAATGCCTCGTCAATGCCGTTCTCACGGATGCGTTGGCGAATAGCCTGGGCTTCCTCGCCTTCGTTGGGCCCCTCCATGGACAGGTAGGTCATGACGGCTTCTTCCCAGTTCTCGTTGACCACATGCCGACCAACGTGGGGCGTTACCGGGCGACCAGAACCAAACCGCTGCGGGCCAATCCAATTGGGGAATCGATGGCCGCCGAGAGCGGCCTCCATGTCGTCTTGGATGCGATTGACCTCATCCATGGCTTCGTCATCGGTCATCGGTGTGCCGTCAGGGTGGCAACAACCACGCACCACGATGGTGAAGCGATTACCTCGGTGATTGCCAAAGCCAATTTTCTGATGGGTGCGACCGAGAACCTCAATTTCCACGTCTGGGAGTTCAACTTCAGCCACCTTGTTCATGGGCGCATCGATGACAAAGAGTTGGGAGGTCACGGCTCGCTTGTCTTTGGTCCCTGCGAAAAAGACCCTGTTGCGAGGAATGCGGAGTTTCGCGGAAAGTTGGTTGCAAAAGCGATTCGTTTCCCAGTTTGTCAGGGTGATTTTGGCCACGGTGAAGCGACCACGATTATCGAGGTGGACGGGCGTGGCCATCTCTTCTACACGAAAGTCCGTAACCCTCGCCTTAATTCGGCCACCGATGCCGTTGTGGGAAGTGGCATACCCCTGCAAGCCGATGGCTTGAGCGATGGGGTCGGACATGGAAACGACCTGTTTCTTCAGAGACTGGCGCCTTCAAACTCGGAAGCGACGCCACCGATGATGTCGTTCAACACTTTCTCAACACCTGCCTTGGAGGTGGTGCGAATGTAGAATTCGGGGTCATCAAGTTCGGGATGGCCGGGGAAATAGTTGGCGTAGTCCACGTCTTTGTGGTTGTTCAGTCGCTCACGGAGGACTTGGAGGGCCGTGTGGCTCTCACCCACAATTCGCAGGCGCAACTCGTTTTTCTCTCGCTTGAGGACCGTAACTCCCATGATGACCGACCTTCCGACCTGCCTTCTTGCTTTGAACCTTCTCCTCTATCGGTGCCGTTGTTTTGGCGTTGAAGAAGGCCTACTCTCAACCACAAAATCACCTGTTGGTTTTTATGCTTCACACACAGGGCATGACCATGGATAAGGCGGACCTCGAGGAACGCCTCGCCAAAGCCGCACCATCTTTTGAGCGCAGTGCACCGTTCATCGTCGCTTTATTCACCATCTTGACCCTCGTTTTGGCAGGCCATCTCTATGTCTCCCCTCCGACCTTCCAAACCGACCTCAACGATTTCTCTCCTGAATCCGAGGCATCCAACGCCCACGACCGCATTCATGCCCACTTCCCCAACGAGATGCGTCCGCTCTTCGTCCACGTCACTGCAGACGACGCATCCAACGTCCTGACACTGGAGCACTTGCAAGCGATGAATGAGGATTTGAGCCATTTCCAAAACGAATCCGACAAGCGTGAGCAGATGGTCAAGGTCTGGACCACTGCCCCGGGCATCCTTCAGCTGGCCCTCAACGAAGAGGGTGACGGCCAAGCGCTTGCTTCCTTTACCGCCTGGTCGGACGTCTTGGATGTCCTGTTTGACGAAAACGAAACCTGCGGTTTGACGGCCGACGACCAGTTGCTTTCCGCCGCCACCTATGCTTCTTCAGCGCTTCTTCACAAGGACCTCGACTACGAGCCGGTGTGTGTTTACCTCGACGACGGTTCGGGCACTGCA
>CALGEM010000101.1 GCA_937881505.1 uncultured euryarchaeote | reverse complement strand
AGTTCATTGTTTTCAATCGTTTCAGCGAACATCGGTTCGCTCATTTCCAGCGTGGCCATACAAGACCCTCAACTCCACCCTTCTTGAAGGCATGTGAAAGGCTAGCATGTTGGCAGGCGGTCTTATGAGCCGAGATTCACTCCCTCAGACATGCGCCGACCGCTGGCCCTCGCCCTGCTCATCGTCGTCCTCTTCCTCGGACAGAGTGCAAGCACCGTTCTTCCCGCCGCAAGCGACGGCCCAAGCGCCACTAGCGCCCGTGGCGCAAACGATGTACGCATCAGCGAAATTTTGGTCTCAGCGAGCTCCGCAGATTACAACGGCACGGACTGGAACAACGACGGCGACATCGGTTCATCTTCCGACCAGTTCATTGAACTCTGGAACTCCGGCGCTGAGCCCGTTGATGTTTCCGATTGGTTGCTCGACGACATCGCTGAGGGCGGCTCTGGCCCCTGTCGTCTCGCCTGGAACACCACCATAGAGCCCAACGGGTACATCGTCATCTTCAGAGAGAGTTCGAGAATTGAACTGGATTATTGGGACGGCGACACCGCCACCATTTCCGACAGTTTTGGCAACATCATCGACACGCTTTCGTTCCCCGGAGAGGACTCTTGGTGGGACAAATCCTACGTCAAAGCCCCCAATGGCACGATCACCAAGGTCGGCCCGCCCACGCCAGGCTGGGGTGATGACGCCACCTACAGCGTCGCCCAAAACATGGTTCGCTGCTACGGACTCAACGATAATGTCCACTCGGGTGCGTACGTGCTCAAGGGCCGAATCGTGCCCATGACCGGCGAGGCAGATGTCATCAACGAAGGCCACATCCTCGTTAAGGACGGCATGATTGAGGCCGTTTGGGAAAACGATGTTCCCTCGGACATTCAATTGACGAACGTGCCGATTTTGGAGACGAACGGAACGATTTACCCCGGCATGCTTGACTTGCACAACCACCTTCACTACAACCAAGCGCCGCTCTGGGACATGACCCCCCACCTGCCCGAGAACAACCGCAATGCATGGGGCGGTTACAACAACCGCTACGAATGGAAAAACCACCCCGACTACAGCGAGCAAGTCACCAAACCCAAGATGCTGGTTCACTCCGGACCCTATTGGAACATGGAATCGCAGGCGATGAAGTACATCGAAATGAAGTCCCTTGTCGGTGGTGCGACAGCGGCTCAAGGAGGACCAAGCAACCCCGACGACAGTTATGCCACGATTCTATCAAGGAACATCGAGGACTACAACTTCGGCCGGGACGAAATCCACACCAAAGTCACCGAACTGACCTCCGATTATGTCGGCAACCACATCAAAACTGGAAACGCCAGCGGTGAGCTTGACGCTTGGTTCATTCACATCGCCGAGGGCGTGGACGAACAAAGCCGCGCGGAATTTGACATCCTCGTTCAGAACAACCTGCTCGTGGGCGAATTGGTCCTCATTCACGGTGTGGCACTCGGTCAACAAGAATTCACCCAGATGGCCAACGTCGGTGCTACGCTCGTGTGGTCGCCGCTGTCCAACCTCCTCCTTTACGGCCAAACGGCCGATGTTGCTGCGGCCAAGGCCGCTGGGGTTCACATCACGCTGGCACCTGATTGGGCCCCTTCGGGTTCCAAATCCCCCCTGCACGAACTCAAGGTCGCCGACCTCTGGGACGACGAAATGCTGGGTGACATCTTCACCGATTACGAACAGGTTCAGATGGTCACCTCCAACGTTGTGGATGGCATCGGCTGGGCAGAAGAAGCGGAAAAGCTGTTCGCCAAGAAGGGCATCGAACTGGTGCCGGTCGACGGCAATCCGATCGATGCGATCTGGGACGACCGTCCCGAAGCTTCGCTTGCGGCAGCCGTGCCGCATGCCGACGAGCATGCCGGCCGG
>CALGEM010000100.1 GCA_937881505.1 uncultured euryarchaeote | reverse complement strand
ATTGAAACCTTCTGAGTCGGGCAAGAATCCACGAGCAGGAAAGTTTCATTGAATCCATTGAATCCGGTTCATTGAATCCATTGAATTTGTTTCGGGGCATGAAGAAACCCGGCCCCTTTCGAGACCGGGTTTCATTGAATGTTTCATTGAAAGTTTCTAGCGGCTATCAATCACCGCCCACAGAATCCAATGAGCGAGGGCGATTAGGACCGCTACCGTGAGGGCGCTCACTCCGCAACCTTCCACCCGAGGGCGCCCATGATGTCCCGGACTATTTCGTCACGGTCGGGCATTTCCCGGTAGCCCCGTTCCTCGCCGTACACATTGGTGTAGCCCTTCCAGTAGTCAGCCGGGCCGGGGATCAACCGGGCGTCATGCCATTCAGTCGGAAGCTTGAAGATGTCCGGGGTTGCGGAACGTCCGTGGCCCGCCGTTTCGCCGTAGTTCTGCCGGAACCAATCGCCGTCGGTTTCAATGCTTGAAGTGTTCGCAAATTGGGCTACCCGAATTGTTGACGGGTGACCGGCTAGGAACGCTTCAATGGCTACCGGCAACGGGTACCGGGAATCAGCAATGTGAAACACGGTCGTGTAGGTGCCGCTTCGATCACCGGTGGCAGTGTGACCGGGGCGAGATGTGAAGCAACCGAACACATCAACTTGACCACCGGCAACCCGGATCGTTTGAAGTGCAATGCTCGCCGCTTCGGCCCACTTCATAACGTCGCTACCCGGCACTGTGTGAGGGTAGGAACTATTCACTACCGCTCTCACTGGCGCCGGTACCGGATTCAATGCAGGCCGATATTCGAACGTGCAAGCCGGGTCACCGGTGGCATAGGCGCCGGGGTCTACGCCGTCAGTGCCGGACTCACTCAGCACGTAGGTGTCTCGGTACCCGTCCGACCAAACAATGTCTGCCGTTTCGGTAGGTGCACCGGGCCACCCATTGCTAGCCCATTCAATGAGGTCTTCGACGGTCGTGCCGTCTTGACCGGTAGCCCATTCATTGTATGTCTGGCTACTGCTGTACTGACCGGTACGCCGGGCTAGTTCCCGTTCTAGTTCCGGCTTGAATGCCGGGTTGGTCATCACGTCAGCCATTGACGGCAATTGAACGAACATTGAATTGCTTGCCTTACAGGCATGAAATTCAATCATTGAATCTTGGATAGGTGACGTTGCCATAGTCACTGTTGAGTTTGCCCGGTGGGTCTTGTTGCAATGAATACAAGTGGCCATGATTAGACCAACCCATCGACTAGTTCACTGATGCCGGACGTGCTCAATTGTTGTTCATTGAGCCGGGCGCAGAATGTCGAACGGCACGCTTGCTTCAATGCTTCGACGTCGCCGTTGGCGTCAGCGATCCACCGGGCAATCATCATCACGTCGCGCTGACCAATGACCGCCGGTGTCCGGGTGTCCACTGCTAGCTGACGGGCTTGCTCAACTACCGCCGCCGCTCTCATGCCGTCGCTCTCAGTGCCGCCGTAGGCGATGCATTCAGCGACACCCATCGCACGTTCTAGTTCGACGTCCGGTGTGATTTCTTCGGTCCATGCAAACCGTGAGAGCGTCGCCGCGTCAAGGGCGTTTCGTCCGACGTACTGACGATCGGGACCGTTTCCGAAAGTGTTAGCGGTACAGAGCACTAAGCAATCTTGGTGCTTCATCACTCGCCCGTCCGGGAACTTGTGAGACCCGGTGCCGGGCTTGTCGGAAAGTGTCTTGTTCAATGCCACCAACATGCCGGGATGTGAAGCGTCGATTTCGTCAAGCAGTAGCACGCCGCCTTTCTGGTACCACTCGCGGTAGGCAGTGGTCGTGTAGTCACTGGTGACCGGTGAAATGAAACCAAAGAACGCCGCCGTAGTTTGTGCTGACCCCATTGAAATTTCATGTAGGTCAAGGTCTAGTGCCGCGGCAACTTGACCGGCTAGGAACGTCTTGCCGGTCCCCGCCGGGCCTACAAGGTAGACACCCAATTCACTACTCATTGAGACCGCCTTGACGACCGTATCGAAATCCTTATGAAGCTCGTCAGTGTTGATCGTCTTCGTTGGCTTGATCTCTCGGGTAGCGATCTCAAGACGTTTCGCCGGTACTGATTCAATCGCACCGGCTAGCG
>CALGEM010000099.1 GCA_937881505.1 uncultured euryarchaeote | reverse complement strand
AAGCAAAGGAGCTTGTGGACGGCGTTCCCAGCAAGGTCGCGTCCTGCGATGCTGATTTTGACCTCCATGCGGTCGATGAGCATCTCGTTGGTGATCTCACTGAGATTCATATCAGCATAGAGCTCAAGTCGCAGACCGTCAAGGTCGTCCCCTTCAAGCATCATCGGTTCACGCCCGGAGCGAATGACATCGCCGGTTTCGAAATCTTCCACTTGCCATACCAACTCAAGGGATGACAGGTCAAGTCCGCCCAATTCTTGGACAATGACGCGGACTTCGTGATTTTCACCACCCAAGATGGCGAGCGGGCGTGGAGAAAGCACCTCTTGAGGTGCAGGCCCCGTTCCGTCAACCACAATCCACTTCACGGAGGCTTCCTGCTCGGTCAAATCCACGCCTTGACCCTCAAGACAACCAACCTCCCACGTCATGGGCAAGGAGCCTGAGGTTGCGGGTGCGTTGAGCGATATGGACCAGATGCCATCAATCGCTGAAGCAGAGTATGTTTGGCCGGCAAACAAGACATCGACCTGACAGTCAAAGTCGGGCACCGTGGTGGTTTCGGCAAACACAAGGCCACCGGAAATTTCCATCGGTGTCAAGGGCGTCACTCGAGCACCGTCACCAAGGAAGGACCCACGGGTAAGGCGGAGACTCACGGTCTCTTCCGGAATTGCAAGCCCTGCGGAGAATCGCCACCGGTGTTCTGGGAAGTTGCGGGTCTCTTCTTGACCAGCACGGTCGACCACGAGGATGGCTGGCTCCCTGCGGTTTTCTCCCAAATCGGGCGTGTTCCAGCCAAAGTGGAGGTGAATGTTCAGCACGAGGTCATTCTCGTACGGGTCAGCGATGCCGTTTTGTCCGAGCATGGTGCACTGGTCAATGAAAATGTGCGTCGAGGTCGTGGTACATTGACCGGTCTCAAACGCCCATTGGATGCTCATCGGGTCGCTTCCTTGATTGCTGGCCAACATGACCTCAACGGTGGAAAGGTCAGAGCCACCGTTGGGCTCTGAGATCTTGACATTGAGTTCGTAGGGTTGGGCTGGGTGGAGCCAGGACATGCGGCCATCGGCCCAAGCAAAGGCGTCGGGGGCCAATTCAGGCGCCCCGTCCACCGCCAGTTGATAGACAAAGAGTTGCTCACCTTCTTCGGCGCTTCCACCGTCTTGAATGGCGTAGCCAGAGGGGTCCGAGCCTTCGAGGTACACGGCTACTTTCTGGCCAAGACTTCCGGCGGTATCGTCCATCATCAAGGTGTAAACGCCGGTGAGCGCCGTCAGGTCGCTTGGTACGAGCATCGGGACTGGATTGAATTCACCTTCGTCAGGCCAGCCATTTGAGTTGGTGTCGTCAGCCCACTCCTTCCAAACCATGGCGGTCATCGCATTGGGGAGCACGGGTTGGTCAAGGATGGTGACTTGCATCACTTGGGTTGGACTCGGTGTGCGATGGTCGTAGCGGTACATCGAGGTCTCCGTGACCCTTGGCTTGACGGAATCCACCGTGAACGCCCGACTGATTGAACTCGGTTCAACGACCGATGAGCCGTTGATGGAGACGAGACCGACCTCCCATTCCACATCGCCATAGGTGAACGGAATGTTCTCGGTGAAATTCCAGTAGGCGCCGTCCAACGTGGTGGTGTTTCGCACAACCACACCGTCCCGGTAAAGCGTGAGTTCAGCGTCACCATCAACGAAACCACGAGGTTGTGAAATGCCCTCAAA
>CALGEM010000098.1 GCA_937881505.1 uncultured euryarchaeote | reverse complement strand
CGAGAGTTCTAGGATATGGATATCCATGTTTCCATCAGTTTCGTACTCGCTGCCCTGCTCGGGGCTCAAATCGGACGAATCTGGCTTGAGAACTGGAAGAGCGACGACATCCAAAAAGGCATCATGGTCGGACTGGTCCTGTCCGGTATTCTCTATGTCCGAGAAGCCCTTCAAGCCCTTTCAGCTGCGTGATTCAAGCCATGTTTGCAGGCGGCGCACACCTTCGTGAATGTTCTCAAGCGAGGTGGCATAACTGACGCGGATGAGGCCTTCACCGCCCTTCATGAGCGAGCCGGGAATGACCTGCACCTTGGCTTTCTCAAGGGCTTCGGTGGCGAATTCCATATCTGTCATGCCCGTTCCCGTGATGTCGCAGAGGATGTAAAACGCCCCTTCTGGTTCGGGTACCACCACACCGGGCAGCGAGGAAAACGCCCGGTGAATCGCAACACGGCGTTCGGCAAAGGCCCCCTCCATCACCTCGATCTCTTCACGCAATTCGAGTGCTTTCTCTGCAGCGGGCATGAGGAAGGTTGGAACGTGCGTTGCAGCGCTGACGTTGACTTTCTTGATGCCGTCCATCACGTTGCTCGGGCCGGTGACCCAACCCAATCGCCACCCCGTCATGGCCCATCCTTTGGACCATCCACCGATGGTGATGGTGCGCTCAGCGCCGCCTTCAAAGGCGCACGGCGAGGTGTAACCGCCGTCAACCCACACCAGCGTGGAATAGATCATGTCGTCGAGAATCCAAAGGTCATGTTTGACGGCAAATTCCACGATGGCTTTGGTCTCTTCTCGGGTGTAAACGGCCCCCGTAGGGTTGTTGGGCGAGTTGATGATGATGGCTTTGGTGTTGGTAGAAACATGCCGTTCAAGAGCGTCAAAATCAGGGTGGTAATTGTCCCGACGAACGGGAACATGAATCGGCGTGGCGCCGGTCAATCGGACCATGCCGTCGTAAGAAGGCCAGGCGGGTGAGAGGAGGAGCACTTCGTCGCCCGGCGCCATGGTCGCCAACATCCCATACAGCAGCGCTTGTTTGCATCCGGGGGTAACGACGACATCTTCTGATTTGATGTGGATATCGAACTGCGTAAGGTGGCCTTGAACTGCGGCGCACAGGGATTCGCTGCCTTGCGGCCGAGTGTAAGCCGTTTCGCCACGGTCAAGGGCCGCCTTTGCCTCGTTCACAACAGCCTCGGGCGTGTCAAAATCAGGCTGCCCCACCGTGAATCGAACCACTTCGGGACCAGGGGGTGCAAGGAAAGCAGCGAACCCAGAACCGACATCGGCAAGACGTGGATTCAATTCCGGCATGCATTTTCCTCCAGAACAGTGGTGCTGGCTCGCGTGATTTGCCTTTGAAGGCTCGTATGATATTTTCAACGTGAGAAGGGTTTTGGAGCACGGACGGAGATTCGAACTCCGGTCTCAGGATCTGCAGTCCCGCTCATAGCCACTCTGACATCCGTGCTGTATCCACGCCCAGCGGCATGACCTATTTCAACGCGTCTTTGACCTCAGCGGTAAGTTCAGAGGATTGTTTAAACGCCCTTCCAGCAAGCCTACGTCATGGCAGAAGACGATGCGCCAACTCCAATTGCTGGCGATGAGAAGCCGTTTTTTGCCATTGACGCTGAGGACCTTGCCGAGGCCCAATCATCGGATTCTGCCGCCACACCACCACCTCCTCAACCGATGATGATTGGCGCTTTGGGCGATACGGGGGGGCAGTCTGCCTCTGGTGGGCAGGCTTGGGGCGCGCCAACATCCCAACTGACCGGCGATATCACGGCCTTTTCGGGTCAACAAATGTTCGCCATCCCACCCATCCAGAAAAAGAAGGGGTTTGAATGGGGACAATTCCTCCTCGGCCTGTTCGTTCCATTTGTTGTGTTTGCAATCTTTGCCGTTATCTTGGGTGTAGCTGAATCCAATTATGAGGACCCTTGGCGGTATGAGACCATCAGGGCCGAGAGCGACGACGGCGTCTCGTATTCGCTTGAAATCTCGCCGATGCCCAATGAACAGGTAGAGTATGCGTGGAGTGAGTTTGAACATGAAGGAAATTTCTACTCCATCAATTTCTGGACGACCCATGGGACCACCACATCCACCATCTATCAAACGAACCAGTCAGGAGACTGGAGAGAAGAAGCTATTGGTACGTTTTACCAAGCAAACCAAACCATGGCGTTTGAGTTGGATAACGCCTCTGCCGAGTTCTTGATGATTGAACTCGAATTCCTCAACACTGAAATCGTTGGCGAAAATCAGAACGAACTGCTCGAAATGGGCTTTTGCCTGCTACCCATTGGTTGGTTGGTGGCCACCATCGCCGCCTTTGTCAAAGGAAAGCGGTCGCTTGGCTGGGGTCTTCTAACATCGGCCTTTGTCGGCGTTTTCCTCCTACCCCTCCTGGCCTTCTTGTTGTTGATCCTTGCCTTAGGTACCATGTGATGCCCATGCTGTTCTCTCTTCATGGCCGGCCAAACGAGGCGTACTTCCAAACTCGATTTGCTGTTCTCCGGGAACCGTTGGGCATGCCGTTGGGTAGCGAACGTCTTGCAGACGACGGCGACGCCATCCACGCATGGATGGAGGTTGATGGCCTTGTGGCGGCTGTCGGCCGTGCTCACATCATTCCAGAAGGTTCGGACGGCTCGGGCGCCGACCACAAAGGACCTGGCGCTGCACTCATTCCACCATTTGGCCCGCTTGCTGACGGGTCAGCTCGGCGCCCCGTATTCCAAATTCGGCAGATGGGGACCTTGCCCGACCATCAACGCAAGGGATACGCCGCTGATGTGCTTGGCGAACTTGAACGCATCATGTCCGAGGAATTTGGCTGTAAAACTGGACTCTTGCAAGCGAGACAGCACGCCATTCCATTTTACGAATCGCAGGGCTGGGCCCTCATCGATGAGCCTTACACCATTGGCGTCATCGGGCCACACAGGTCCATGGTGAAGCGATTTTGAACGGTGGATGTTTATATCCCCTCAACAGTTCAAATCATCACTGGCAGTTTCCATAAACGCCCATTGAATGTAAAAATAGACACATAAGACGGAACAAAAAGATGGATTTGCGCCCGAAAGAGGGAGTAGAGATGAGATCAACACCATACATAAAGACAAAAGAAAATAAAACATCCAGCACACAGGATACCAACATGAAGGATTCTCGTTCAACGAGAAGTTACGCAAAGTCACAACCTGATTTTGATTATTACGTAGCGAAAAAATACAATTCCAAATCGGAAAAAGAACGAGAATTGTATTTCCAGAAATTACTCGAAGCCTTTCGAACACTTTCAGAAGAAGCCCCTGAAGTGTTTGATTCCATTGCCCCAGAAATGCTTCAGCGAAGCATCTGGTCGTGGAGAGGAGCTGACCCGCTTCTTTCAAAGAAATTCAACAATTGGCTTCTCGCCGATTATCAATGGACACCGTTTGATGATATTCTTCCAAAAGAATCCACAGAACACCGTCCATTGGATGTGCCGCCGCTTAATCCCGCACATCTGGATGATGCCCACAACGCTTTGATCGAAGCACTCCAGGATCGGTTTAGAGGTGACCCACACCGCTGGGACGCCTCCCGACGAGACCAATTCATCATCCTCGGCATGATGGCCACTGCAGGCGGCTATGGTGTGCGTCAAGGAAAACTGATTCACAGCCTGGGCATGGGTCTGGCAGAAAGCGGGGTTCGTGGTGCTAACACGGTTCGTGCAGCGAAAATTGCGCTCTCACGGCTGGCTAAACCCTTCGGATTGCAACTCTTCGCTCCTGCGGTTGGCAACGGTCCAGAACGTATTCACATGTTTAGCGACGAAGAACTCGCCGACGTGATCGCTCGATACGTGTTCAATCACGACGCCTCAATTTTGCTTCCCGCAACCAATGTACCGATCGTTTAGTCGGCCGAGCGTGGAGAATCAAGTCATCGCGCTCTTCATATAGGGTTGAGCCTTTGTATTGGGTAGAGGGAACGCTGGGTTCCCTATGAACGACCCGTGAAAAACGATGAGAGTGGAGGAACTGGAAAA
>CALGEM010000097.1 GCA_937881505.1 uncultured euryarchaeote | reverse complement strand
TGCAGCCGTGCCAACGTCACCTTGGTCAGCACCAAAGAGGGACGAACATGGCTCGGCGGCATCGCCAGTGAGGACCACTATCGTACCTTGGTGGATTGGGCGCAGAAGATTGCTGAGGGCGGCGAAGACCATGGTCTCCCAGAGAGCCTGCTTGCCCTGCGCTTTGACCCCGTTTGAAGCGCAGATGGTCATCGGACCATCCAGTTGACCGCCAACATCGTCACCGTGATGATGACCAGCGCTTCCAGAAGCACACCGTAATATGCACAGGCGGCCAGAAAAGCCGTTGCAGGCAAACCGACCACGCGCAACAAGCGTGGCCATGTCCACAAGCCCTTTGGTGGCTGGTCGAGGTAGGGCGAGCCGGGCATCTCAATCCTGCTTCACGGCTTGAACGACGATTTCTACGAGCGCATCGGCGGGCAGGGCATCAACGGCAAAGGCGGCTCGGGTGGGCTTAATCTCCACCCCTTCGAGCCATGCGCCGTAGACTTCGTTCATCGGGGCGTAGAAATCCATCGTTTTGAGCAGAACTTGGACGAACACCAGGTCGTGCTTGGAGACGCCGGCCTCGGCCAGCAAGCCGTCGATTTTGTCAAGCGTGCCTTGCGTTTGGGACACGATGTCGTCGCCGGCATCGATGTTGATTTGTCCTGAGAGCCAGACGTGGTTACCGACCACCACGGCGGGCGTGTAAGGGGCGTAGGTTTTGGTTCCGGGCGGGCTGATGCCGATTTTGCTCATGGACACCCACCCCCCGAACTCGCCCATCAACTTCTCCCATGCGATGCATTGACGGAAGGCACCTCCTCCCCCAACCATGCGCACCTGCTGGGTTCTGGACCATCCAGCCCACGTGCGGCTGTTGGCCGAATTCCTGCGAAACGGCACCACGGCCGACCTCATCGTGGCCTGTGAGCGTCCTGAAGTCCGGGCCATGCTCGAGCAGGGCGATGGTCGATTGCCCCGCCGGCAAACGCTCTGGGTGCCTCGGCCCGTGGGCGAAGGGCGGAAGCGAAAAGCGGTCTACCGCCTGCGAAGCGTCCAGCGATTTCTCAAGGCCGCCGGCAAGGACGGGCAGGGACCAGTACAACGCATCGTGGGCGTGGGGGCGGCCTTGGAGATGATGGCGGCCAAACCCCGATGGTGGCGAGGCTCAAGCGTGAAGGAACGCTGGTACATCACGGATACCGAAGTGAACCACCTCGCCCATCGGCTGGCGCGGAAAAGTGCGGCGCACGGCATTGTCCCGACGCATTGGCGCAGCGACCTTGACGGTGGATTTCTCGCCTCCTTTGGCGGCACTGTTCATCGCTTGGACGGGCTGCACGGTCATGTTCACCTCGTACCGCATCGCCGTCCATCGGCTGTTTCCTCCCCGCCTCGGGTGCTGGTTCGTCGCTTGGTCGGCGGAGGGGTTCACGATGGCGAGGAAATTGTGGCTCTGCCGGATGATGCACTGGACGGTTTGATCATCACCAATGCCGATGAGAACGCCTACGAGGGCGACCCGTGGAGACTCGACCGGGAACTCGCTGCGCACGACGGCGTCATCACGCAATCGGTCACGCTCGCCAGCGAGGCGGCCCTGTTGGGCACGCCCGTCCTGCTCGTGTCAGCCGCACAGCGTGGCTTTCTCAACCGATTGGAGCAGGATGGTGCGCCGTTGTTTAGATGGCGAGGACCCGAAGATGAGACCGAGTGGGGCTCAATTCATGCGCAATTTCTGGCGGGCTTGCACCTGACCGATGCGTTAGAACCTGCAGCGTGGCCTGCCGCCAAAGAGCAGTTGCTATCGTGGCTCAATTGAGCCGGATTCAGTC
>CALGEM010000096.1 GCA_937881505.1 uncultured euryarchaeote | reverse complement strand
AGAGGCTGTGGAAGTCTTCCAGAAGGCCGGCGTGCTCTTTGCTCCCGGAAAGGCCAGCAACGCCGGCGGCGTTGCAACCTCTGGACTCGAGATGTCCCAAAACTCGCTACGACTTTCTTGGACCCGTGAAGAGGTTGATGAGAAACTCGAGGGAATCATGGTGAACATTCACAAGAACGCCTTTGAAACGGCCAAGAAATACGGCCGTGAAGGCGACTATGTCTTTGGAGCAAACGTGGCTGGTTTCCTCAAGGTTGCTGATGCCATGATCGCTCAAGGCGTCGTTTGAAGCTCTGCTTCGTTCTTTGAACCAACGCCTCGGCTGTCAAACAGGCTTGGCCATCGTTGCTTGAGCTTACGAAAGAGCCATCGTGAGAACACCATCGATGCCCCCAAGAACACGAGCGAAAGCCACCACGGTGAGTTTTCGCTGGTGGCCAACGTATAGGTGACCACGAGGATGCCCATGCCATAGACGGCTCGGAAGGCCGAGAACACCAACAGGGCGCGAACCATTGGGTGGCTCAACATCCCATTTGACGGGTCACTCATAGGAGGCCCTTCCTGAATCATCCATGAAATTGGGCGAAGTATTGCTGCGTGTATCGCACTGCATCTTCGTGTGGGTAGCCTTGAGCGATGAGGCTGTTGTAGTATTCTCGTGCAGGGTCAGGTTGAGCCACAGGAGCGACCGGTGCAGCATAAGCTGGCTGCGCAACGGCGGCAGCAGGCTGAGCGCCGAAGTCAGGCATGGCGACGGGCGCTGCGTATCCGGGTTGGACAGCAGCAGCCGGTTGAGCGTTGAAGTCAGGCATCCCCACATTTGGTGGAACCTGCCAAGTTGAATCATCGGCTTTGGGCCGTCGACCTCGCATGATGAGGCCAATCAAAGCCAGCACGACCACAAGGCCAACACCGCCACCGATGAGAACATTGGAGGAAGCAAAGAGGGCTCCCTCTTCCTCAGGCTCAAGAATCCAGCGGGTTGGGTCTTCAGGGTAAGCATCGGCTCCATCAGCAGCACGCCAATCCGGGGTTGGGTCAGAGTAGTTGTCGCCGTCGGTGTCCACGCAACCGATGCGATCGGCGCTCGAGTTTCCAAACGCAAACGGGCATGCATCGGCTCCTTGCTCAAGGGTCCAATCCGCTGTGGCGTCAGAAATGCCATCGCCGTCGCCGTCTTCACAGCCAAATCGGTCGATGAACGAGGTTCCACGAACGGTAGGACAGGCATCGGGCCTCTCACCCTCTGGGTTGTCGCCAAAGAAATCGCTGTCTTGGTCCGACCATTGTGTTGGGTCGGCCATGAAGGCATCAGCCCCCTGAGCAGGCGTCCACGAGATGTCTGGGTCGGAGTAGCCATCGTCGTCGCTATCAACACAACCCAATCGGTCGAGCGTTGAGGTGCCTGCAATTTCGGGGCATTGGTCAGCGTCGTTTCCAGAGGCGTTGTCGCCGTACCCATCGCCGTCCATGTCAGACCACTGCGTGGCGTCGTTGGGGAAGGCGTCCTGCAAATTGTACCATCCATCACCGTCTTGGTCGGGACAGCCAATCATCCCGTTTTGCCAAGAGGTCCCCTCTTGGGTTGGACAAGCGTCCTGGAGGGTGACATCGGTGCGGTACTCGCCGGGCCATGATGGGTTTCGGTCCTCCCATGAAGCGTTGGCGTAGTTGTCACCGTAACCGTCGCCATCAAAATCAGACCACTGAGTGGCGTCGTCAACAAAGGCGTCTGCGCCAGATTCGGTGTCCCACATGCCGTCTGGATCGGAATAGCCATCGCCGTCGGTGTCCAAACAACCCACTCTGTCAAGGGTTGATGTGCCAGCCACCGATGTGCAATCGTCGGGAGTGGTTCCTTCTGTGTTGTCGCCGTAGCCATCACCATCCATGTCCGCCCATTGGGTTGGGTCCATGACAAAGTCATCGTCAACGTCGGCCCAGCCATCCCCGTCCATGTCTGGACAGGCGTTTTTACCGCCCATGCTCGAGTTTCCAGATTCCGTCGGGCAGTCGTCAAAGGCGTCCGACCATCCATCGCCGTCACTGTCAACACAACCTTCCTCGCCGAGCGTTGAGGTGCCAACAACCGTTGGGCAATCGTCGTTCCCGTCAGTGAACCCATCGCCGTCATCATCGTCATCTTCGTCGGTATCTCGGCATCCATCGCCGTCAACATCCGTGGTTTCATCGGAGACCCACGTTGGGCGAGGTGGAGGGTAGGAAGAACGAGGGCAGAGGTCGACATCGTTGTTCACGCCGTCGTTGTCAATGTCGTTGTCCTCAACATCGTCCTTGCAGCCGTCTCGGTCCCAGTCGGTGGAGTTCGCAGGGTCATCGAAATTTTGCGTTGAACCCCAGTTCGCTGCCCCACCTCGTGGACAGTCGTCGGGTGCGTTATCGGTGATGCCGTCGTTATCATCGTCCGAGTCGCATGCATCGCCTTTCGCGTCGCCGTCCGTGTTTTCTTGGAGCGGGTTGACGTCGTTGGGACAGTTGTCGGTCACATCCGGCACACCGTCGTTGTCGCTGTCAGCCTTCATGGACGGATCCAAAGCCCAAACGAAATTATCCCATCCACCTGTGCTTGAGACGCTGTTGGTTCCCTTGGTGATGGTGTTGCTTCCTGACGGACCGGCATATGAACCTACAATAACAGCGATGTCGCTGGAATTGATGGCAAGGTCCCAGCCGAGTTCAAGGGCGTTGCTGGCCGTAACGTCCAGCCAGGACCATCCGCCGGTGTTGGTCAATCCTCCCATCAGTGCATCGGCGTTAATGGTCGCCCAACTGCTCGTAGTGGGTGTGGCTCCTTTGGTGCCTCCAGTAAAGGATGAACTGATGAAAAAGGATGTGAAAATCACTTCGCCTTTGGAGGTCACTTCCATGCCTTGGAGACCGTCTGCAGCATTGGTTCCACCGATGTTGGCCCATTGGTTGTTCGATGTTGTACCCTCTTTGATGAAGAACAAATCTGCACCACCCTTGTTGGCGGTGATGGACCATCCGTTCTTGGCCATCGTTCCTTCAAACGAACCACCGACATAGAGGTCGCCGTAACTGTCAACCGCCATCTTGGTCAGCGAGACCGCTTGGTTTGCGATACCGTAACCCGTGATGCCAAGAACCGAGCCCGAGCTGGACAATTTGACAACGAAGGAATCCGTTGTGCCAACCATTGCGTAATTTTGCGTTCCAAAGAGGACGTTGTTTTGGGTAACGCCCGAAACGTGAATGTTCCCGCTTGGGTCAACGACGACATCAGTGACATCCTGGTTTCCTGGGCCGCTTCCCCTGACGACCCACTTGAGGGCGCCGTTTGCGCCGTCGAGTTTGGCGATGAAGACCTCTGGGTCGGAGACGTTGAAGGTGGTCCCGCCGAAGTCCGTTTCTCCAGAGAAATAACCGGCGACGATAACGTCACCAACCTGGTCCACTGCGATGGCTTTGGGAATGCTCGAATCGCTTGATGAATTGGGAAGGGTCTGGAAGCCCTTGGCCCACATCCAGTTGCCCGCCGCATCCGTTTGAGCGACGAAGGCATCGAACTGAACGGCAGAGGAGAGGGATGTTTGTCCGAAATCAACAGGGCCATACATGTAGCCCGTTACGATGGCGTTGCCTGCATGGGAGGCGATATCGCTCATGAAACTGACACCGCCTTGGGAATGGTCGGGGCCCACGAGGAAGTTCCAACCACCGTTGTTGTCCAGCGAGGCCACGAAAACATCGTTACCGTTGCTATAAGGCGAGGTTGGGATGTAGGTGTGCGTCCCAAATGTCAGCGATGCTGCCGAGGAATTGACGTCGCCGGCCACCATGTAGCCGTTGTCGGACGCCACGATGGCGCCTGAGAATTCATCGTGCGAACCAGAGCCACCGCTGGCAAGGAACACCTCGGCCGACGTTGACCGAGCCGATGTTTTCTCGGCAGGATTCAGGTTTTCCAAAACCGGGGCTTGTTGAGGCTGGTCAAGGACCAAACCCAAGAGCAGACTGGTCAAAAGCAGGGCCGTGAGCGTGGTCGCTGACGCAACATGATTCACTCGCATGACTCGGCGTGTGCATCAAAGGCCATCAAGCCTTTGTCCCGCTGTTTTTGAATCACTCAACGTTGCTTTCAAGCGCCATCAAATCGCTGTCGCCAGCATCGAGGACGGTGATGGTCGAGACCGAGAAGGGCTTACCACAGGCAATGCCCAATTCTCGGTTCACCATGCGTGCACGGTGCATGCTCACTTCAGGGTGGGCAGCACGCAGGTCCGTCGTGTAATCCTCGGGGCAGTTGGCTGCCACGATGACCATCTTGGCGTTCCCGTTGGCACAGGCGTCCTTGGCTTGTCGTTGTCCAAACAACAGGTTTCCTGTTGCGATTGCGTTCTTCAGTTGTCGGCTTAGATCCATTTTTCTTCCTCCATTCTCCACATGTGTTTCTCATGGTTGGAATCTCACTCTTCCGGGATGTAGTACAGGGCCACGCTGCCGGTTCCCAAGGAGATGGGTTGACCGACAATGATGTTCTCTGCCACACCGGTGAGGTAGTCTTTCTCACCGATGATACCGGCCTTGAGCAGGTGGTTGACGGTGACTTCGAAGGCAGCACGAGCGAGGATGCTGTGCTTGGTTCCGGAAACACCGTGTCGACCAATGGCTCGAACTTCACCTTCTGAGGTCATGACGTCAGCGACCATCAACAGGTGGCGGACGTCCACTTCAAGACGAGCACCATCAAGGGTCATCTGCAATTCGTTGACGATGGCTTGTCGAGCAGCCTCGATACCAAGGTAGTCGTAAATTTCGATGATGTTGTTGGTGTAGGTTCGGGAGCGGTCGATGTTCTCCAACTCGCTGACACGAGGGAGGTTGCTGCCGATGGTGGAGAGGTAGTATTCGCCCGTCTTGTCGTCAAGTTGGGGATTTGCTCGCTCAATGCCAGGGATGCCCTTGAGTCGCATGTCTCGAATCTTTTCTTCCAGTTGGAGGAGCATCGTGTACGAGGGTGGGTTCTCGGCAAGGTCTGCCAAATCCTCTTCGGAATGAACACCGGGGATCATCGTGAGCGTTGAAGGGTTCTTTTCCTTGTCAGCTTGCACGTAGAGTCGGGTTGCGCGCTCTAGTTTGTCCTTGACCTCTGCAGCGGTCATGTTCTTTTGCTTGAGGTTGCCCTTGTTGAGGTTCAACACGAGTCGGCGTTGAGCGACGTCGGTATCCAAGGTGGCGATGTTGACCGTGGTGGTGACTTCAATGGCAGCAGCGAGTTTCTGTGCTGCCTTTCCATCTTGCTTCTGGTCGTCCTTCAAGCGGATGGTCATTGTCGGCGTTTGTGGCACCTTTCGGGCGTCCACGATCTCAATGATACGAGGAAGACCTTGGGTGACGTTGACAGTTGCAACACCAGCATAGTGGAACGTACGCATCGTCATCTGTGTGCCTGGTTCCCCAATGGACTGTGCGGTAATGATGCCCGCTGCTTCATAGGGGTCAATGCTGGCTCGTTCAAGCGCAACAATGGCTTCGTCAATGACTTTCTTGGCCTGAGGCTTGGTCAACTTCTTCTTGCCACGGCTGTGGCAAGCGACGGTCAAGTCAGCAAGAATTCGGTTGGTGAACCGGCCAGAGCCAGCGTCGGCCACGGCCTCTTCCAGCTTCTTGTAGACGGGGTCTTCAGCCAACTCGTTCTCCATGGATTGCATCTTACGGTCGTAATCGTAAGGCTCCATATCGACAACGGTCTTGGCTCGGGTTCGGCGCTTTGCACCTCGTCCAGCAAGGCGGACCTTGGTGACCGGACCGGTGTTTTCACCGTCGCCATCACGGCCTTTTTGGGTGGCCGCGATGATGGTGCCGTGGATGTTGCCTGCAGTTTCGGAGTCGGTCTCGCAAATCTTGGCGATGTCCGCTTGGCTCATCACTTTGACATCGTCCCACTTTCGGTCGTCAGCCAATGCGTGAGCAAAGTTTTCCTCAATGCCCAAATCCATGAGCTTCTTCTTGGTTGCACTCTTGACGACCATCAGTTCTCACCTCCGTCGTGTTCGGCGGCTTCTTCCCAGGCGCCCATGTCTTCCTCATCGCTCTCAAATTCGTAGGACTCTCGGTCAACTTCAAGACCGCCCTCTGTTCCAAGCGCAGCGTCGACGATGACGTCGATGTTGAACGGTGAACCGTGGACACCACGGGACGGGTCAATGCCGTCTTCACCGTAGCTGAACTGGATGATTCGGTTGGCGGTGTTTCGCACCGAGAGCATATCGTCGTCGAAGACCTTCAGGTCGTCCATGGCGTTGATGAGACGTCGCTGCATGTACCCGGACTTGGCCGTACGGACAGCGGTATCGACCAGAGACTCACGACCGGAAACGGAGAGCATAAAGAACTCCGTTGGTTCAAGACCA
>CALGEM010000095.1 GCA_937881505.1 uncultured euryarchaeote | reverse complement strand
AAATCCGAGCCGGTAAGGCTACCATGCGTGGACGCGTTCACAAGACGCCCAAGTCCATTCTCCTGGTGGTCAAGGAGAAGTCCGGATTGGCACAAGCTGCTCGCAACCTTCCCGGTGTCGACGTTGTTGCCGCCAAGGATTTGTGTGCAGAGGACCTTGCTCCCGGTGGAGATGTCGGTCGTCTGACCGTCTTTACCAAAGCGGCGTTGGAGGCCATGAACTGAGGTGATACCATGAACGCATACGACATCATCATTCAACCCTGGCTGACTGAGAAATCCATGGAAGCCCGAACCACCGAGCAGCGCTTGGAATTCCTGGTTCGCCGCAGCGCCACCAAGGCCCAAATCGCACGCGCCGTTGAGACCATCTTCGATGTGGAAGTGGCTAAGGTCAACGTTCGCAATTCAAAGCACGGCAAGCACGCATCAGTGAAGCTTGCTGAAGGCTACGACGCAGAAGACGCTGCTATGCGTCTAGGAGCATTCTGAGGTGATTTATCATGGGTAAGAGAATTCGTGCACAACGCAAAGGTTCGTCGCCACGCTACCGTGTGGCCAGCCACCGCTTCCCTGGAAAGAACCGCATGCCACGCGAGAAAGACGTGGTGTGTGAGGTCACTGAACTCGTTCACAGCCCGGTCCACAGCGCACCTTTGGCTCGCATCAAGACCCCCGACGGCGACACCACCTTGGTGGCCGCCACCGAAGGTATCTCGATCGGCAGCAAGGTGGCCATTGGCGACAACGTCGCACTTCGACCTGGCAACATCACCGAGATTGGCAACATTCCAGAAGGTACCGCCATCAACAACCTCGAACTTCGACCTGGCGACGGCGGTAAAGTCGCTCGCTCTGCAGGAAACTCCTGCATGGTTGAATCTCGTATCGGCGACATGGTTCGTATCCGCATGCCCTCGGGTTCGCTGAAAGAACTTCCCGCAAACTGCCGTGCCACCATCGGTGTGCTCGCCGGCCACGGCCGAGACGAGATGCCAATGCGAACAGCCGGTGCTGCCTACTACAAGGCCAAGGCTCGAGGTAAACTCTACCCGCACGTTTCTGGTGTGGCCATGAACCCTGTGGACCACCCACACGGTGGTGGAAACCACCAGGCTGTTCACGGACCCAACTCCGTCGCTCGTGGTACGCCACCGGGTGCCAAGGTTGGTTTGATTGCACCACGCCGAACCGGTCGTGGACGAGGTAAGAAAATTTGAGGTGATGATGCATGGCTAAGAAGAAGAAGTCGTTTATGACCCCCAAGGCCAGTCGACGTAAGGCACGTAAGCGCCTTTCGACCACCTCGGCACGTGTGAAGAAGGAGTTCACTTACCGTGGATTCACCATGGAAGAGTTGAACCAAATGCCCATGTGGCCAGAGACTGAAGACCAAGACTACATCGTCGGCCTTCTGCCCTCCAGAGTTCGACGAAGCCTCGGTCGAGGCATGTCCACCGAAAACGAGCATTTCATGGCCCGTGTGCTTCGGTCCGGTACCAAAACCATCCGAACCCACCGCCGAGACATGCCCATTCTCCCACAATTTGTCGGTCGCCGCATCGCCATCCACAACGGTCAACATTTCGTTGAAATCGATGTCAAGCCTGAGATGATTGGCCACTACCTTGGCGAATTCGCAGTGACCCGACGAGGCGTGACCCACAGCGGTCCGGGTGTAGGTGCTACCCGTTCGTCCAAGCACGTTCCATTGAAGTGAGGTGAGAAAGATGGCAAAGCGAAACCAAATGGATCGACGAAGTCGTCGTCATCAACTTCCACAACGCGGCTACACGCAGCTCTTGCAGGGCAACCGTCTTGCAACCGCACGTGCGACCAACGTGGACATGCACGTCAAGCACTGTTTCGAAGTCTGTCGTGCCGTTAAGAACAAGACCGCTGGGGAAGCCGTTGCTTACCTCAACGAAGTGCTTCGTATTGATTCGGACCGTGCTGATGTGCGCCGCAAGGCCGCCGCCGTTCCCTTCCGACTCGGCAGTGGAAACAAGCGCAAGCGACGCTCAGGCCCGTCCATGGTCGGCCACCGCAAGGGTGGTGTCGGTCCAGGTCGATACCCGGTCAAGGCCTCTCGTGCCATCATCAAACTCATCGAGAGTGCGATGGAAAACGCTCGCTTCCAGTACGAGGACATCGATGCTGATGAAATGGTCATCACGCACATCGCCGCTCACCGTGGACCCATCCGAAAGGGATGGATTCCACGAGCCCGAGGCCGTGCAACGCCAAGCAACCACTACCGCGTGAACTTGGAAGTCTTCTTGGAAGACATGAACGCTATCGGCGACGAACTGGAGGACGACTTCTGAGGTGAACATCATGAGCAAGCAAAGCATTCTACGAACCCTCGTTAACCGCAACGTCGAGCGGCTGCTCGTCCGTGAATTCTTGATGAAGAACACCTCCAAGTCTGGATTTGGTGGTCTTGACATCCGCCGTGTTCCTGGAGGAACAGAAGTCACCGTCCACGCCGAGCGCCCTGGTATGGTCATCGGCCGAAAGGGGAAGATCATCAACGACCTTCAAAACCGCCTCAACCAAGAATTCGACTTGGCCAACCCCAAGCTCAAGGTTGAGGAAGTCAAGAACCCGACCTTGAACGCTCAGGTCATGGCAGAGAAGATCGCTGCCTCCCTTGAGCGTGGCTGGTATCACCGCCGCTCGTGCCACAGCGCTGCCCAGAACATCATGGATGCTGGCGCCCGTGGTGTCATCGTCACCGTTGCTGGAAAGTTGACGGGTTCCCGAAACCGAACCGAGAAGTACATCCGTGGCCACGTGAAGTATTGCGGTGAGACCGCTCTTCAGCACATGGACAAAGGCTACTCCGTCGCTGTCAAGAAATTGGGAACCATCGGTGTCACCGTCGAAATCATGCGACCAGGCACCCGCCTCCCACACGAAATCAGCATTTTCTCGGAAGAGGAACTCAAGATCCAAGCCGCACAAGAGGCCGCCGCAGAGGAGGGTTCTGAGTGAGCTACGTTTCCAACCGAGAAATCGCTTCCATGAGCGCTGAGGCTCGAGAAGCTCGCCTGCTTGAGTTGCAGGAGGAGTTGCTCCAACTTCGTGCAGAAAAAGCGCTGGGTGGTACACCTTCCAACATGGGTGCCTACAAAGCGACCCGCCGAAGCATTGCGCGCTTGAAGACGCACATGAACAACGGTCAGTGAAAACAACAAGAGGTGATGGAGAACAATGGCGGCTATTTGCAACGTTTGCGGACTACCCGATGAACTGTGCATCTGCCAAGAAATTGCAAAGGAGCAACAAAAAGCCATTCTCTCAACCGACCGAAGACGCTATGGAAAAATCGTAACAAAAGTGGAGGGCATTGACGACGCAGCAATTGACATCAATCAACTTGCCAAACTCCTGAAGAACAAATGTGCAGCAGGCGGAACGGTCAAAGGACGATTGATTGAACTTCAAGGAGATCACAAGAAAAAAGCTGCAGAAGTGCTCAGGAATAACGGATTCAATGTGGAGGTGCGATGATATGAACATGTACAACCAACCTTGGATCGGTCGCTCCATGACCATCACCTCCTCCACCGACCCGACCTTGACCGGTCGCACGGGCATCGTCGTGGACGAGACCCGAAACACCGTCGCACTCCTCGAGGGCGACCAACAACTGGTCCTCAACAAGGCCAGCATCACATTCACCGTTGACGACAACGATGTCGTCATCCAAGGGGCCATGGTGGGTCAGCGCCCCGAAGACAGGATCCACCGAACATACAGGAAGGCATGATACGATGCGAGACATTGGCGTTGACGTGAAGAACCCCACCGGCGAGTGGGATGGTGATGTGAACTGTCCGTTCTACGGCAGTTTGCGCCTCCGAGGACAAGTCCTCGAGGGAACCGTCTCCAGTGTTGGTATGCAGAAGACCATCACCATCGAGCGACACAATGTTCGCTACATGAAGAAGTACGAGCGATTCGAAAAGCGCACCAGCGTCGTTTCCGCTCACCTTCCTTCGTGCATCGGCGAAGTCAACATCGGCGACAACGTGAAGGTCATGGAATGCCGTCCGCTTTCCAAGACCGTTTCATTCTGTGTCATTGAGAACTCCGGAGGTGTTGCTTGATGAAGGGCATCGCCGGTAAGCAAACCCGAGGCCTACCCACGGCAGCACGTCTCCACGTCGCTGACAACACGGGCGCCAAGGTCGTCCAGATTCTCAACGTGCTGAAGCTCGGCGGCACCATGCGCCGATACCCAGCCGCTGGTGTGGGCGATATGGCCAAAGTATCCGTCAAGAAGGGTACGCCAGACACCCGCCGACAAATGTTCAACGCTGTCATCATTCGCCAGCGCCGCCCCTTCCGTCGTGTTGACGGAACGTGGGTCCAATTCGAAGACAACGCATGTGTCATCGTCAACGAAAAGGGCGACGTCACCGGTTCCGACATCAAGGGACCCGTTGCTCGTGAGGCCGCCGAACGCTGGCCTCGTATCGCAGCCAATGCAAAGCAAATTGTGTGAGGGATTGAAATGGTCAAGAGTATGAAACCAGGCAAACAACGCAAGGCGCACTTCAACGCGCCCATGCACCAGAAGCGCAAGCGCGTGGCCGCTCGTCTCCAACTGAGCAAGCCCGACGCCCGTTTCGCCGGTGTTCGAACCGTCACCGTCCGTGTTGGCGATGTGGTTCAGGTCACCCGAGGCGACCAAGCTCACGGTGGCAAGCGCCACGGCGGCAAGCGCAACAACGAGCCGTTGACCGGTGCCGTTCTCCGCATCGACGCTGAAAAGGGTCGTTTGTACATTGAAGGTGTCAAGGCCAGCAAGGCCGATAACAAGGAAGAGGCGGTTCCAGTGCACGTCTCGAACGTGGTGGTGACTCAACTCGATGAGTCGGACCGCCTCCGCATCGCAAAATTGACTGGTAACAGGAGTTGAATGATATGAGCAGCAACCACTTGAAGCGCTTGGCCATGCCACGAAGCTGGCCTTTGCCACGAAAGACCTCGGTCTGGGTCACTCGCCCAACCCCTGGTGCCCACTCGCTTGAGCTCTGCATGCCCATCACGCTCGTGGTTCGGGACGTGCTTGGTCTTGCGAAGACCGCTCGTGAAGTCCGATTCATTCTCCACAATGAACTCGCCAAGATCGACGGTCGAGTCGTCAAAGATACCCGCCGCGGTGTTGGCTTGATGGACGTCCTCACCCTTGGTGAAGACAACTACCGATGCGTCCTCGACCACAATGGCCGACTCCAGTACCGCCCAATCGGTGCCAAGGAAGCCTCGTGGAAGGTGTGCCGCATTGAAGGCAAGACCACCATCAAGGGCGGTCGCACCCAACTCAACCTCCACGACGGCCGCAACATTATCGTTGACGACCCTTCGGAGTACAACACGGGCGATTCGCTCAAGTTGAACCTCCCCGACCAGAAGATTCTGGAGCACATTCGTTTCGGCGAAGGCACCCGATGCTACCTCATCGGTGGTGCTCACGTCGGTTCCACCTCGGATGTCAAAGAATACATCGTCAAGCGCTCCAGCATGCCCAACGAAGTTCTGTTTGATGGCTTCGGTACGGTTGCTCGCAACGTGTTCGCCATCGGCGACGCTAGCATGCCCCTCACGGAGGTGGCTGAATGAGCGCCACTGCCAACCCCATGAGTCAACTTCGCATCACCAAGGTGTGCGTGAACATCGGTGTCGGTGAAGGCGGCGAACGCCTCGTCAACGCCGAAAACGTGCTTGAGATGGTCACCGGCGTCAAGCCCCAGCGAACCCTCGGTCGCATTCAGAACCGCGACCTCAAGGTCCGTGTCGGTGCACCCATTGGCTGCAAAGCCACCATGCGCAACCAAGAAGCCATCAAGGCCTTCTTGACCAGCGCCTTTGACTGTCGAGAGAACACCATTCCTGCTTGGAACTTTGACCGAGAGGGCAACCTTTCCTTCGGTGTTCGAGATTACACGGACTTCCCCGGACAGAAGTACGACCCCGACATCGGAATCTTTGGTATGGACATCACGGCCGTGCTCGAACGCCCAGGCCACCGTGTCAGTCGCCGCCGCCGCCGAAGTACAAAGGTCGCACAAAGCCACCGAACCAATGCTG
>CALGEM010000094.1 GCA_937881505.1 uncultured euryarchaeote | reverse complement strand
ATTCCCGCACCGACAGCCTCTATCACGCTGCCAACAACGGACGCGTGGAGATTCAGTCCATTGTGGGCGACGGCTACGACAACGCTGGCGCCGTGCGCATGGATGTTCACAACCCCGGCCCCACCGCCGTTCGGATGGTCGTGCCCCGCGGCACCATGTTCGAACAGCAGACCTGGACTGGCAAGCAAAACTTGGTGGTCAAGGAAGACGTGTGGATTGAAATCGAGCCCGGCCAAACCGGAAACTTCCCTCTCCCCGCCTTCTGCGCCAACTCAAGCGGCGGCAGCCCAAACGGTGAGCCCCTGAACTTGACACCCTTTGTCTTCAACGACATGGGTGAGAGCTTCCGGGACCAGAATTCCATGTGGCGAACCACCGATAGCCGTCGAAGCGTGAGCATGCGCTGAACACTGACACCTGCTGATCTGTATTTTATTTCTTCAAATAGGCTCACGGAGTATGATTTCCATGACACACAAACTGGACCCTGTACTGGACGCTGGACTGCGCCCCGAAGCGAGCTTCATGAAATCCCAAAACGGAGAGAAGTGGGGCTACATCGATTCCTTCAAGCACGACCAAGGCCAATCGAAATGCGTCTTTGAAACCGATGAGGACGGCTCCTTTCTCCAATTGACGCTCATGAACGAGGACGTCGGTGAAGACCACGTACCCGAACTCTTGGAGATCATCAACATCATGAACGGCATCCAAGACCAGGTGCGCTTCTTCTACCACCTAGGCAACGGCTCCCTCTTCGCCAAGCGGGAGTTCATCGTTGAAGGACGCAAGACGAAGCAAATTCAGGAAATGGTGTTTGAACGCTACGACCGCATGAAGGACATCTTCGATGACATGCTGTGGGCTTTTGATTGGAAGGTGAAGACTGGGGGCGATTTTGAAGCCCTCTTCGAGGCCCTCGCCAAACACAATGAAGACCGCAAGAAGCGCAAAGATCGCAACAAGGGCAAGGAAGGGTTTGACCCCGCCTACGCTTGATACCCTCACCGGAATCGAACCGGCTCCTCTGCCCATGCAGCGTGCACCGTACACCAAGGGCGGGCCGTAGCCTTTCCACCATTCCTCAACCCGAGACACCTGCTTTCGCTTGCCCGTGTGCGAACACCGACCTCAGTCGGCGCACGAGCCGTCGTCAGGGAGGAATTGGAATTGATGAGGCATGGTCGCAACGTCCGTGTAGTCGTCCTCGTCCAAGCACACGATGGTCATCTCCATCGGCGCCCTGCCCATCATCGGTGGCAAATCATCGTAGTAGGCCACAACGGCCCTCATCACTTCGCCAAGCGAAGCCGTGCCGTGGGAAACGGTCATGACGTGATTCACCTGCATCGTTTGGATGCTCGAATAGATTGAACTCAGCGGTTGCATCTTGGCGAACTCGAGCATCGTTTTGGCCAACATCGGCGTGGCGTTTTCACCCGACCACTGCAAGCCTTTGACGGGGTTGGGCATCCATGGCTCGCTGCTCTGGAGTATCAGCGTTTGACCGAGCCACCTCGGGCATCTTCCGACCACCTTCCTTCTGAGGGGCTCCCTGACTGCCAAGGCC
>CALGEM010000093.1 GCA_937881505.1 uncultured euryarchaeote | reverse complement strand
GCGTATTTGATCATGCCACGTTGGTCTCGATGCTTGATTTGGTGTTCTTGTTGCCGCATGATGCGCCGATAGGAATAGTGCAGGAAGAGCAATCCACTAAGAACTGACAAGCCCTCAGTTTGGCCCACTTCTTGGAAGGTCAAGATTCCGAGAACAAAGTACATTGGAATCAGCACAAGGTATTGGAAAATATTGGAGAGGACACCCGCAGAAAACCGAGGAGGCATGGCACGACGGGTCGCCTCGTGTGCAACGATCATGACGTTGGCATTGACCGCCTCATCCAATCCACCCTTTTGGAGGAGGGCCGCATAAGCATTGACGGGAGCCGCATCCATCCATTTCTTGGTTTCCTTTTCGTCATCAAGAACCAACGAGACCTCCATGTGTTCGCGGCCTTTGGTACCGTAGCCAAAGATAACAGCGAGGGCCAAGACGCGCGGGTCCTTGCTATCGCTTTTGATCAGTTCGTCTAAGATGGTCTTTGCGTCGTGCCACTGGCCCGTGTCAAGCAGACACAGGGCAACGGCCAGGCGAGGCCGTACACCTGTGGGGTCGCCACGTACCAACGTCAGGGATAACTCAAGTGCTTCATCATACAAGCGCTGAGCCCGAAGCAGTGCGACCATCGAAAGTTGTCCAGTTTGTGAAATCTTGTCGTTGTGGACCATCATTTCATTGGGCTGGGGTTTCCATGCACGCATCATGTTCAGCAAAAGTTGGAGATAGTCAATGGTCGAGTTGTTTTCCCAATCCCACAAATCGTCTTCAGTGACAGAGCCGTTCCACGGGTCCAACCATTCACAAATGAAGGACAGAATTTCGGGCTCGTCATACCCCTCGGGTTGTTGAAGCCCGTGAAGCGCCTCCCGAGCAGCATCAAGGCGACGTAGTGCCATGTACCCTGTAGCGATGATCATACGTGCCTCATCGTTATCGCCTCCAGTTTGCGCCAGAAGTTTACGACTCGCCTCAATGGCCTCGGGCCAGAGTCCTCGCAGGGCTTTTTCCCACATGGCAGCGCGGGATTGTTCCTGCCGAATGAGCGCTTGATCACCCGGGAAATCATGCGTCTGTATTCGGATAAGCATATCCAAATCTTCGTTGTAGGCAGCGTTTTCTACCAAGTTTTGGAGCTTATCTCCTCCTTCTAGAAGAACCGCTCCTTCTCGGCGTTCATCGGGATTCAAATCAAAACGAAGGTTGCGAAGATGACCAAAACGACTGATGGAAAGCAACCAAGTCATCAAGAAAACCAGTTGGCCCACGGCGATGAACAGCCAAACGGTCAGCAATCGCATCTCTTCGTCGAAATTATTCGCTTCCAGTGTGCTCGTAAACGGCATCAATCCGCCAAATTCTTTGTAACATACCAGTATCAGTAACAGCACCGTATACCCTGAAAATCCAGCAAAGGCAAAGGTGAGTTGTCTCGCTTGCGCTGCCTTTTCTGCCCGTATCTCACGAGGTGTGTCCAAAATTACGCCAAACATTCCACCAAAGGATTGCCCACCAAGAATCAAGTTCCGTGTCAGTTCAAAAATAAACGCCAACCCGACAATGGCGATGTTGAGCGTAAGGTACAACGAGAGGAATTGAGGCAAGGCTTTGATGAACTCCCAGTGGAAAAGAATCTCGGAAATCAAGTCAATGCGTACGAAAATGGAGTAGCCGATGATTCCACCATAATTCAACACCTCTTCTGCATTGGGTGGATTGTTCACCATGACATAGAACACCGTCAAAATACCGTTGAGTGCCGTGATGGGCATGGTCAAGAGGAAGAGAACCAAGAGGAAAGAGAACAAACGCCCAATGAATCCATTCTTATCCGGGTCGATGGGGTTTTTTCGTCCACGTGTGGTGCGCCATTTGTTGATGAGCAGCATGTTCCAAGATGCGCCCATGATTCGGCCGTATGCGAAAATTGTCGGTGCCATAAACGTCAGCATAGCAAAGGCGATCCATGTCGGTGTGAGGGTCCCGTTCAATTGCAGACCATAGGCAAGCACCAAGAGCGTGATGATGACGAGAAAGGCGAGCGTAAAGATGCGGCGAATAAGGTCGGCGCTGACCGAAGAACGGACTTCTCGTTGCCGACCAGCGAGTTGACTGTTGAGCGTTTCCCAAGGGGAGATAAGGACAGGAATCAAAATCAAAGCCGAAATAATGTAGAGGTTAAACTGTGCGAAAACTGCAGCATTGAACAACAGTTCTGCGATGAGAATCAGCACGCCGGTCAAGCCCATCATGTACAGCAGGACACCATAACCGACACGTCCGGCTTTGAGTAAACGCCTCGAATCTCGTAATGTTCGAGTGATTCGATGGACTTCGTAAAGGTCATCCTCAATCTCAAAGGCCACTTGTAAATTCTTCAACTGTTGTGGGATGAACCATCGGCGCACAAAAAAGGCGATAACCAATGCACAGAGAAGTGGTGCGAGGGTTGCAACAGAGACTTCCGAAGCGGTGGTTACCGAAGCAGCAGATGCATTTGACACACCCGCCAAAGCACAAACCATGGCGAAGCCAAGCATTTGCACACGGCTCATGTTTCCAGTGCTCCTGTTAGGGATTGATGAATTCTCCTACGACATGTTATCCGAGGAGCGATGCTTTTGAAGGAATCGTTCCATTCGGTCAAACGCTTCGTCAAGGACCTCAATATCGGCCAAATAAACGAGGCGGACATGGCCTTTGCCGAGTTCTGGAGAAAAACCACTTCCATGAACGAGGAGGACATGTTCTTCGTGGAGTAGGCGCAAAACGAAGGCCTTGTCGTCGGCCGCCCACTGTTCATCGGTTAGACGAATGAACATGTAGAACGCACCGCCTGGTTGCTCCACTTCCAATCCCTCAATACCAGCAATTCGTCTGAGGCAATGGTCCCGTTGCTTCATGACCTTCTGGCTGTACCCTTCCATCCATGAACGGTCACCGGTCAAACCGGCCAGATAACCAAGTTGCGCGGGCGTGGAAGCACAGAGCCTTGAACGAAGAAGGCGCTCAAGACCGTCGCGAACAAGGCTCAATCGATTCGATGGGTCGTGCAACGCCATGTAGCCAATACGCCATCCAGGCGCGTAATAGACCTTGGAAACGCCGTTAAGCGAAATCACAGGAACATCCGAACTCCGACTCGCTACCGATACATGGCGGCCGGTGAAATCCAAACCGTCGTAAATTTCATCGGCGACCACAATGCAATTCGGATAGGCTCGAGCGATGGCCAACAGTTCATCCACATCCTCAGGACCACACACCGTGCCGCACGGATTGTTGGGATTGATCAACACCAGCAACCGAACATCATCGTCCATCTTGGAAGATATATCTGAAAAATCAGGTTTCCATCCATCGTTTTGGTGCAGTTGATATTCAACAGTTTTCGCACCAAACATTTGGGGGTAGGCCATGTATGGAGGATAATGAGGCCCCGGAGCGAGCACCTTGGAGCCTTCCTCGAGCACGGCTGCAAAAATCAGTTGCAAGGCCTCGGTAACTCCATGACAGACATAGATGTCATCGGGGGTTGCATCCCATCCCTTTTGTCGCTCATCATTGGCGATGGCTTCCCGAAGTTGTGGCAGGCCATAGGATGGAGAATAGCCGTTTTTTCCGTCCCTCAACGCTTCCACATAGGCCTCAACCATGTGAGGCGGGGTGGGCAAACCCGGGTAAGCGATGGGGTCACCAATGTTCAATTTGATGATCTCATGCCCCTCTGCTTCAAGTTGGACGGCAGGAACCACCACATCCCGAATCGCATACTCAATGTTGGCGGCTCGAGAAGATACTGGCACCGGTTCGGTCATGACATCACCTGTTCACAAATCAGCGGCATCCACGCCCGCCATGCGCAGAACTTCGGCAAATTGTTCCTCTGTAACCGGTTGTACTGAAAGGCGCTGCCCACGTTGCAAAAGCGGCATTCCGTCCAAATTTGGATTGTCCTTCATGTCCTGAAGCGGGACCATGTTCAACTCACAAACCGGTTCAATGTCAACCATGAACCAACGTGGGTTTTCTGCCGTTGATTTTTCGTCAAAGTATTTGCTGGAAGCGTCCCAAGATGTGAAATCACCGTACCCTTCACGTGTGATTCGAGCAACGCCTGCCACATGAGGGGGTTTTGTGTTCGAATGGTAAAACAACACCAAATCACCCACCTTCATGGCGTCCCTCATCATGTTTCGGGCTTGGTAATTCCTTACACCATCCCAATGGGTCCAACCGTCTGCAACGAGTTGACTGTACGGATAGACATCCAGTTCGGATTTCATCAACCAGTGGTTCATGGTCCTTGGGAGACCAAAGGGGTCTATGGACTCAACGCTCACCAAGCATCGACGACATCGTCAATCAACGCAGCTTCCATCACGTCTTCTGAGACGGAAGCGGTACGGATCAATCCGAGTTTCTTCGCCATGTTATTGCTTCCACTGACTGCCCCTATACCCATCTTTTCGAGGGTGATGAAGATGGCCGGCAAGAGGATGAGTGCACTGGCAGCAGCAACCCAGAGCAGAATAAGGATAACCGTGATGAACGGCGTGATTTCGGGAATCGGAATATCGTATGCAGTGAACATGCCAAGCGAGGTGACCACAGCAGCCTCAAAGAGTGACATTCCAGTGCCCACTGCTGCGCTACGAATCGCTTGGATGCCACCTCCAAGTTCGCGTATTCTGTTCGCGATGTGAATGGAAAAGTCCACGCCTACACCGACCAAAATGGAACCGATCATGACGGTGACCAACGATAACGGCACGTCCATTCTCCACATGACCAACCACTGCAAAGCCACCGTGGCAATCACCGGCGAGGTGGTCCAAATTGAGTATCGTATGTCCCTAAACACAATTGCGAGGGTGATGAGGGTCAAGATAATTGCAAAACCAAGGGAAGTCCACTGAGAGCCGACGATGAGTTCGTTGACTTCAATAGCGGTTGCAGCGACACCGGTCAACTCCTCCGCTGTTTCCCCGTAGCGACCTTGGAAGGTGGCGGCTTTTTCGTTCACTGAATCTACGCTCTTGGCGGTGTCGGCCACAGGGATGAACGGCATGTCAACATAGATGAGCGAACGACTGAAATCCTCGCTGACAAAGATTTCACGGGTTTCCTTGGTCAACGAAGCATAAAACACGTCCAAGAGGAAAATTTGACTCTGCTGTGAACCAGGTAGGCCGAAAGCGTCTGGGTCGTTGAGGAGGTCCCAGAAAGAGCCGTCCAATGATTGGCTTTGGTTGAGCAAAACATCAGCAGTTGACTTGACATCTTCGCATTGTTCGTTGCCACCGCATGGTATCAACTGGAACAACTCGTTGACCTGTTCACCCGAAACGGTCACCTGTACACCGGAGGATTTCATCAAGAAAACCACCGACACAGCCGTCGTATTCTCAACGGTGTTCAACGACGCTTCGAGGTTGTCTATTTTTTGTAAATTCGCTACAGGGTCATCATTGGAAACATCTTCGTCGTTGAAATCACCGCTGACATTCGCGTTGACCAGCACCATGCCGACTTGACCAGCCTCAAATTCACGACTGTATTGTTTCATTTTGACAACAGGAGATTCTCCTTCGGGTGCCATGCCGAGCAAATCGATGTTCTCTTCAACATTGGCCTGTCCAATCGTGGCAGAGAGCAGAATCATCAAGATGAAAACACCAATGACACCCCTGTTTCGCTTTACGGGGATGTCAACGAGGACATCAAAGGCCTTGAGGGGAGGATGTTTTGGCTTTTTTAGGTCCAAAATCAGGGTTAAATTTGGAACCATGAACATCGTGAGGAAGTAAACGATGACAATACCACCAGAAAGGGCAATACCCACCGTTTGGATGGGCGCCATCGGCGTAAACACAAGAGAGATGAAACCGATCACCGTGGTTACAGCAGAAAGGAAAACGGCACGCCCAGTAGAACTCAATGATGCCCGCATTTTCTCGCTCTTGGTACCTTCTTCTTCCGCGTAGCGATTGGTTATGTGTAACCCGTACGATACACCCAACGCGAGTAAGATGGGACCGACGATGATCACCGTCATTGTAACTTCGTAATTCGTCGCACCGATGAGACCTAAGGTCCAAAACACAGCGCACAGCGTTGGAAGACCAGCGATGACGATGACCTTGAATCCTTGAAGGGGGCGAATACCCGTCAACCCAGCTTGAAGAAGGTCAGAGTGGAATACAAATAATCCGATGGCGACCAAAACGACGGCTTTCGGAAAAATATCCCAAAAGAGTTTGAACGAAAATTCTGTGACGGCGTTGGTGATTGGGACCGGCCCGGTAAGCACCATGGTCAGGCCAAGGTCTTCCCAATTGCAAACGCCCTCCGATTCCACAGGGTTGCCATTCGCGTCGTACAAACAAGCACGTTCCATGACTGAAATGGTGTCAAGAACTTCCTGCGTATCGGCGATGATGTCCTTCGCTGGTCGCTCTTCAGTGACGGCAATGGCCATGATGGCTCGGTCGAGCAGGCCGTCTGGCCCACCGTCTTCACCGCCCTCAATATCCCGAGCAAGTTTGTTCATACCGGCCGATGGCTCGCCCTCATCCGTGTACATTTCACCCACCACAAGGTCGATGGTGGTCTGACTTGGAATCTCATAGGAACCGCCGAAGGTATCGTCGGTTGTGGCCAAGCCATCGTTTATGTTTTGAGCAAAGTCCCTGGACGGACAATCTTGGGTTGGGTCGTTGGAACATCCGAGCTCACCAACTTCTGTGATGATGGCTTCCCGTATTCGCGGAGCACTGGAATTCACTTCTTTGAGCACTGTGGAGAGGGAAAGAATGTAGATGACGTCGTCTGAATCGTCAGAAAGATATGGATTGAGAATGTTCTCTACATAACTGATTTCTTGTAAAATCCGCTGGTCCGTGATGTTATTCTTGTTCGATTCAATGTAAACAACCATCACGTTGGTTGACCAATCCTCTTCTACTTTACCGATTAATTCAGCGACTCGACTGCCATCGGGGAGGTACACTTCCAAGTCCCCGTTCACATTCAAAGCAGGGTTTTCAGGGTCATCGTCAAACTGGGTCCCATCAAGAAAACCCGATTGGGTCACGAAGTAAACCGTGAGCAGCAAGAAAACGAGAATGGTTGGAATCGGGAATTTGGTGATGGCCCCGGTGGCTCCAGTTTTTTGCCACTCCCGCTTGAATCGCTTCGGTGCATCCAACACAGCATCGAGCGTTCTTTTGGAATCAATGGTTTTCATTTGGCCAACGAGTTGGTCCCTGACCGCCCGACTCTTTCCAGAGATGGCATCAAGGCGCCGGTTTCCTTCGGAGACGGGCATAGATTCCTCTGGTGCGGTGATTTTTGAAGCGTCATCTTGCGAAGCCACACCATCACCTCGTTGTTGGCCAAACCATTGACCTTCAAAGGCTTACCTTTGCCACGGACGTTGACAAGTTGTCTTTCATGGCTGAGCCGACGGATTGAAATGATGTCCCTCATCCGACCGATTGGACCCACCTCATTGACCGAGGCGGGGCCAGGTGAGGCACATGCCAGCCCCAAAAATCCCCGAAAAAAGATGGTCCATTGACCTCGAGAAGACCATTCAAGCAGCCCATTACGCTGATGAGGAAGCCTACAGCGGGCGCTACGCTTTCAACCCAAACAGCGGAAAGGAATTTTTCGTTATTGACACGCCACCACCTTACCCGTCGGGGACATGGCACATCGGCGCCGTCGCACAATATTCGATGATCGATGTCCTCGCAAGAAGTCAGCGGCTCCTTGGAAAGGAAGTTTACTTTCCTTGGGGCGTTGATAGAAACGGGATTAACATTGAATTCACCGTTGAGAAAAACACCAAGCGAAAGATGAAGACATACGACCGGGAAGAGTTTCTCAAACTCTGTGAGACCACCATCGAATCATTTACCCAAGCCATGCGAAATACGGCAAAGCGCGTCGGATTGTCCTGTGATTTTTCTCGGGAATACTTGACCGATGCACCAGATTATCGCAGCGTCACCCAGTCCATCTTCGTTGAATTGTTCAAGAAAGGCGACATCGTTGAAGACCTCCGCCCCAATATCTACGATCCCGTTGAAGGCACCACCATCGCCGATGCTGAAGTGGAACGACTTCCTCGGAAAACAAAACTTGTCGATGTTCGTTGGACCTGTGAAGACGGAACTGAATTGGTCATCTCAACCACACGTCCTGAACTCATTTGTGCCTGTGGCGTTGTTGTGGTCCATCCTGACGATGAACGGTACAAGCACCTGGTTGGCCAACACATCTCTCTACCCATGGAAACCAGTGGACGGTCAACCACCGTGACCATTCAGCAACATCCCTCCGTTAAATCCGATTTCGGCACGGGTGTGTTGATGGTCTGTTCGTTTGGCGACCAAAACGACGTTGCCGTCTTCAGAGAACTGGGCCTTGCACCGTTCCAAGCCATTGACCTTGAAGGAAAAATGACCGAAGTTTCCGGGCCTTTGCAAGGATTAACGGTGTTGGAAGCACGTGCCCAGGCCATTGAATTGCTCGAGCAATCGGGCCGATTGGTGCAGGCGGTGGAACGAGATCAAGATATTCCCGTTTCAGAGCGTGGAAAGAACCCGGTTGAAATCATCCTTCTCAAGGAGTGGTATGTTCGCCAAACCCACATCCAAGACCGCATGCGAGAACACATCGAATCCATTCGTTTCCACCCGGTTCGTAATCGGCAATTCCTGCTTGACTGGATGGACAACATCAGCATTGATTGGCCAATCAGCCGCCGCCGATGGTACCACACAGAGATTCCAATTTGGTACAGTGAAGACGAGTCAAAGGTGGTTGTTCCACCCGCTGGGACCTATGTGCAACCATGGAAAGATAGCCCCCCTTCAGGAAGCCGAGTGCTTGACCGGAACACTCGTGAGGACCTAGGAGCGTTTGAGGACATCGGAGACACACTCGGAACCATCGTCGGCGAGGAGAAAGTGTTTGACACGTGGATGGATTCTTCAAATTCCAACCTCTTTGTCAGTGGTTATCTCAACCACCCTGATGTCTTTGCCAAAGCCTTCCCCACTGCACTGCGGCCACAAGGAAAGGAAATTGTTCGCACATGGCTTTACTACACGCTGCTCAAGTCAACCTTGGTTTTGGACCAGCCTGGTTTCCAACACGTCTGGATCGATGGCCTTGGCATGGACCCTTGGGGACGAAAAATGAGCAAATCCCTTGGCAACGGTATTGACGCCGATTCCGTTCTTGAATGTGGAGCCGGTGGTCGAACCGGTTCGTGGCAAGTGAAGGGCCCTGATGGCTCTGTTAAACTGCGTGCCAACAAAATTGGCAGTGAATGTTTCCGGTTGTGGAAGGCGTGCGACGCTCAGGTCGGCGATGATTTCCACATCAATCCGGAAGAAATTGAGAAGAAGTACTTCGGTGTCCTAACGAAATTGTTCAACGTCGCCCGATTTGCTTCACAATTTGATGTGCCTGATGACCTCGATACGCCGCCAGCATCTTTGGCCTCCGAGGACCGTTGGATTCTCGCTGAATTCCAAAACACCATGCACACCGTCGAATCGTCGTGGTCAAATTTGGACATCTACACGGCCACCCAGGCTTTGAAAACGTTCGGGACCGGATTGCTTCCAAGCCACTACCTCGAAATGGTCAAGTCAAGGCTCTACGATGATGATGAAGCTGCAGCATGGACCCTGCATCGCATCGTCCGTGATTTCATGGCGGCTTTTAGCCCCGTTTGCCCCTTCTTCACCCACCACATTTCAAGCACGGTGTACGGGACATCATCGGTTGACGTGGATGCCTTTCCCTCAGCACCGCTCACCGACGTGGCGTTCGGAACTGATGAAGGTGGTCGGCTTTGCGGGCTTTCGCATGCCTTGCAGGAGTTCAACGGGCAAACTTGGGCAAAGAAGAAAGAAGCTGGCATCTCGCTGAATCAACCCATTGCAGGCCTTTCGATTCCAGACGAACTGACCGAGTTTACGGCCACATTGACACGAATGCATCAGTTGGAGTGAATTTACTCCTCTTCGAAGAGCGTTGTCTGCCGAGACTCAGGAATTTCCAATTGTCCGAGCCGAAACCCGATGAGGCGAACGGCTGAATCAGGACGTATATTGGTTGCAAAGAGGACGTCCGCAAGTCGTTTGAAGACCCCTTCTTCGTCCATGGCCACGGGAATGCTTCGGCCAGAAGTGTGCGTTTCAAAACCGGTGTAGCGAATTTTTACCTCGGCCAGTCGGCCCGAAACACCCAGGCCAACTGCACGCTCCATCACCAACGACACCAATTGCTCTAGGCGGCGCATGACCTCTTCGTGGTCGTTTTGATCGCGTTCAAACGTGTGCTCCTTCCCAATTGATTTACGACTTCGCAACGGACTGACAACGTCGCTGCTCTCGCCGTCAACCACTCGCATGAACCACGCTGCAAAGCGTTCACCTGAAAGGCGTGCAAGTGATAACTCGCCCAACTCGTAGAGTTCATCCGCCGTGGTGTAGCCCCACTCGGCCAACTGTGTTGCTCGCTTTGGTCCGATGCCGGGGATGTCCCGAAGGGAACGCCCTTCAAAGAAGGATTGGACCTCATCGGGCATGACACGAAACACGCCGTTGGGTTTGTTCACCTCACTGGCCATTTTCGCAACGAGACGGGTCGGTGCGATTCCAAACGACGCTGTCAAATTGACAGTCTCGAAAATCTTCTGTTGCAAGTTCGTCGCTAAAGCGAGGGCTGCATCCCAATCACCACCTACATGTTCAGTGACATCAAGGTAGGCTTCGTCAATGCTCGCTTTTTCAAACACATCAGCCACTTCACTCAGAACCGACATCACCTTTCGACTCGCTCTGCTGTACAAACCCCGAGTCCCACGAATGTACATCGCCGGGCCAAATGGAGCTGCTGGACAACGACGCCATGCTTCAGAAACTGGCATGGCCGAGCGGATACCGTAGGCCCTTGCAGCGTAATTACAGGTGGAGACAATACCTCTGCCCCGTCCCTGTTTGGGGTCGGAGCCAATGATGAGCGGAACATCCTCATCAAAGCCGTGATGAAGGGTTTCAACCGCCGCAAAAAAGGCATCGAGATCACAATGAATGATGACACGGGGGCCGACATTGCCCTCTCCACTGGAACCTTCCACCACATGGTGACAACATTGCCAGAGGTGTTTGAACTTGATGTGGAGATTCAGTTCAACCAAGGGGTCTGCGCAAGGATAGATGGCTTCGTTCACCGACATTCAATGATTCGTATGCAACACCAACGAGCAACCACGAAAGTCAGCGCGGGAGTTCTTGAGCGACGCTGGGGCATTGACCCAAGCGCCCTTCAACCCGTACGTGGACAACTCTACCAACTCAGCGGCCCCGGGCATGCAGGCAAGAGCATTCGTTGTGTTGCAGAATATTGGGTCGTCCATGCATTGGCTCAGGGAGAGGTGGTGCATTGGGTGGACGGAGCTTGTCGGATAGACCCTTCCCGCTTCATCCCCGGTTTGGAAGCATTGGGGGCGGATGTGGAAGCCTGCCTCGCACGGTTGTACTTGAGCCGCGGATTCACGCTTCACCAACTGGACCGACAAATCGAACGCTTGCCGCACGAACTTGCCATTACACGGGGACCCATGGTCGTGGTTGACGGGATACTTGCCATGCACGGGGATGATGCGGTTTCACGCCTTGAATCCAGAACCTTGTTTCGCAGACATGTTCGCATTCTTCGCCAATTGGCAGAGCGGCAACATGTTGCTGTTATGGCCATCACTGGCATCGCTGACTCACCACATAGCGACACACGATTGCTTCAGCACCTCCATCGACACGCTCACAACCACCTCGAAGGAACATGGAATGGGGCACGACGCAGAAGAAGGTTGCATCTTCGGCACCGCCGCTCAGGACTTCATGGGCATTGGCAACCTTTCGAAAATATCTTTCAAACCCGTTTCCGTCTCACGGAACGGAGATTTGTTCGCGAGGGAAAGGGTTCATCGGTTGGGATTCTTAGCCTTCAGCATCAAGACGAGTGAACTCGAAAAGACTAGGTTGTCGGCCGTCGTCTTGAATTTGTTCGGTGGTCCAACCAAACGGGGCGAGAAGGGCCCAAATGGCGCGCTCAGCGAGCTCACCGTAGTGAGCACTGCATCCGGAGAGCTGCTCGTTGGACATCTCAAGTTCTTCGACCAAACGAATACGCTGAAGAGGTTCGGTGGATGAACTGTCCACGACGACGTAGCGAACTTTTCCACCGGGTGGTACAACATAGCCTCGCTCGTGCGCACGCATCAGCGCACCGTAGGTCAGATTCTTGACGCGATAATCAGCCAACTCCTTGGAGGTTCTTCGTGAGACCACGAGGGAAGAAAGGGGTACATCTCCTGCTTTCAACCGCTCAATTTCGCCTCGATAGTGCGCCAATACCGACCGTTGGGCTGCAGGTGAAGGAAGACCTTGGACACGGTCGCCGTCAGCCAATAATTGCAATCCTTTCTCCTGAAGACCCCTGACCCATTCGGGCGTGGAATGTTGTCGTAGTTCAATGCCTCGAACCTTGAACTCCTTGCCCGTGCAGGCCCAATATTTGGTTAGAGAACCTGAACCGTGCATCCGGCTTGGAAGAAACGCAATAAAATCGTAATGCGCTTCAAACTCAAGGGGAATGCCAACCTGGGAGGAGATACGTTTCGCAAAATCCTCGGCTGCAAAACGCTGTTGTTCGGGAGAACGTTCCCTCGTATCTGAAAGCCAAACACAATCGACGATGGCATGAAGCACATCCCACCCCTCTTGTTGAGCCGCTTCAATCGTCGTCAGTAACAGATCTCTAGACCATGCACAAATAGCCTCATGGGCTTCAATGCGACCAAAACGGGCGTTGCGATAACCCGTGTACCCAAAGCAGGTTACCAGCAACCATTTCAGCGCATTTTGTCGCAAATCATGAGCATCACCCTTGTGCTTTCGTAGACTTTTCAACACCCGTCGACGTTCAATAATCGGCGCAACCACTCGCCCGAGAAACCCGTGCGTTCGCCCACATGTGTGCATGTTGAGCCCCGGTACGGGGAGGGCCTTCTCATTAGCGAGTGGAAAGATTCCGTGCCCGAATCTCGATGACACCGTTCGCTCCCGAAACTCTTGGGCTGCTTCACCAGGATGTAGCGGCACCACCCCTCGTACCGTGTTGGAGGTGGGCGCTTGACAGCACGAGCAATTGAGCGTTTCAGGTGAGATATTACGGGTAGCAATGATGCTTGGGAAAAGACTCGCAAAATCGAGTTCAATCACGGAGGCATGCACACCTGGACGACTGTCAAGATACAACCCTCCTCTGTCTGCATGCAGAAGGTCCAGGGCCGATTTTGTATCTTCAGGGCGATTTTTCTTCCAAGGCACCAGGACTCCATCGTCCATGGCCACTCGCATTTGTATGGCGCTGATGACCGAACCGGGTGAAAGGCGGGAAATGATTTGTGCAGATTGCCGTGAATGTTGTGCCAATTCAAACAGCCCAGCAAGACCCCCTTCGTTCACGATGAAACTGTTCTTCACATCAAGATGAAGTCGCCCTCTAAGAAAGAACGCCCCGTGTCTGTGCCGTGTTTGTCCGTAGGAATGGACGGTGCGCTTGCCGGTCGACTGCTGCAAATGTTCAGGAGTTCGCCCGAGAACAAACGGTATGTTGTGCACCTTGGCCTGTTCAACGAACCATGGAAACCAGTGTTGGTCGCCCCCAGCGGTCAACACAACATCCGGGTCCACGGATTCGAAGACCGTTTGGAAAGCAGTGAGCATGCGAGCCAGTGAGTCAAATTCCCTGCGTTCAAAGATGTACGAATGCGTTGCTTGAGGCGGGGAAAGACCCGGCTCGTGAAC
>CALGEM010000092.1 GCA_937881505.1 uncultured euryarchaeote | reverse complement strand
TGGTCACGGTGGTCGTGGTGCTACCGCCTGTGTTGCTCGCAGTAACGGTGTAGGTTGTGGAGGACGTGATGGCCGTTGGTGTTCCTGAAATGGCGCCGGTCGACGTGTTGAAGGAAAGACCGCTCGGGAGCGATGGTGAAATCGACCACGAGGTGATCGCTCCACCGCTGGCGCTTGGGGTTGCTGTGGTCATGGCCGAATCCTTGGTCAGCGTGAATGGGTTGCCGCTGTACACGATGGATGATGGTGCAATATCGTTGACCGTGATGATGACGGTGGCGGTTGAACTGCCACCGGTGTTGCTGGCAGTGACCGTGTATTGGGTCTGGGATGAAACAGCCGTTGGTGTTCCTGAAATGGCACCCGTAGAGCTGGAGAACAGGAGACCTGCAGGCAGCGTTGGGGAAATCGACCAAGAGACGACCGTTCCACCACCAGCGCTTGGGGTGACGGTGGTCATGGCCGTGCCCTTGGTGAGCGTGAACGGACTTCCTGTGTAGACGATGGAGTACGGCGACACATCGTTGACCTGGAGAGTGATCGTGGCCGTACCGGTGCCACCGAGGTTGGTGGCCGTGACGGTGTAGTTGTTCGATGAAGACACGACGGTGGGTGTTCCGCTGATCACACCGGTTGAGGTGTTGAAGGTAAGACCGTTCGGTAGCGAAGGCGAAACCGACCAGGAGGTTACCGTTCCACCGCTGGACGATGGCGTCAAGGTTGACATGGCCGAGCCCTTGGTCAACGTGAGTGAACTCGGGCTGTAAGCGATGACAGGAGCGGCGTCGTTGACGAGGATGGTCACCGTGGTCGTCGCACTGCCGCCGGTGTTGCTGGCGGTGACGGTGTAGGTTGTTGCAGAGGTGATAGCCGTTGGTGTACCGCTGATTGCACCCGTTGAGGTGTCAAAGGAGAGACCCGCAGGCAGTGTTGCAGAAATCGACCACGATGTGACCGTTCCACCGCTTGAGGTCGGCGTGACCGTGGTCATGGCCGAATCCTTGGTCAAGGAAAGGGTGCTTGGCGTGTAGGTTACGCCAGACGGTGCGATGTCGTTGACGGCGATGGTCACGGTGGCTGTACCGCTGCCTCCAGCGTTGGTTGCAGTGACCGTATAGGATGTCGAGGACGAAACTGCCGTTGGTGTACCGCCGATGGCACCGGTTGAGGTGTTGAA
>CALGEM010000091.1 GCA_937881505.1 uncultured euryarchaeote | reverse complement strand
AGTGTTGGGGTGATGGACCACGAAGCGACCGCTCCACCGCTCGCTGTGGGTGTGACCGTGGTCATGGAGACACCCTTGGCCAATGTTAGAGAACTTGGGCTGTAGGTGATGGACGACGGGGCAGCGACGTTGACCTGGATGGTCACGATGGCCGTTGCACTGCCGCCGGTGTTGCTGGCTGTAACCGTGTAGGACGTGGAGGAGGAGATGGTCGTTGGTGTTCCACTGATGGCTCCCGTTGATGTGTCAAAGGAAAGGCCCGCTGGCAGCGTTGCAGAAATCGACCACGAAGTGACCGCCCCGCCGCTTGAGGTTGGGGTAATGGCCGACATGGTGACGTCCTTCGTCAACGAAAGCGAACTTGGCGTGTAAGTGATGGACGAAGGTGCCACGTCGTTGACGACAATGGACACGACTGTGGAGTTGCTACCACCGCCGTTCGTTGCAGTCACGGTGTAGTTGGCGGCGGAGGTGATGGCCGTTGGGGTACCGGAAATCGCACCGGTCGAGGTGTCGAGCGAAAGACCGGCGGGTAGCGACGGGGAAACCGACCACGAGGTGACCGTTCCACCGCTTACGGACGGGGTAGCGGTGGTCATGGCCACACCCTTGGTCAGGGTGAACGGACTGCCGCTGTAAGCAACGCCAGACGGTGGGGCGTCGTTCACGGTGATGGAGATCGTGGCGGTCGCACTGCCGCCGGTGTTGGTAGCGGTCACGGTGTACGAGGTCGAGGTCGAGGTCACCGTTGGCGTTCCTGAAATGGCACCGGTCGTGGTTGAGAATGAGAGCCCAGAGGGTAACGACGGAGAAATCGACCACGAAGTGACAGTCCCTCCGCTGGAGGTTGGGGTCGCCGTGGTCATGGCCGTGCCCTTGTTGAGGGTGAACGGATTGCCGCTGTAAGCGATGGAACTTGGCGCTGCGTCATTAACCGTGATGGTCACGGTCGCCGAGGAACTGCCACCCGTGTTGCTTGCTGTTACGGTGTAGGTTGTCGAAGAGGTGATGGTGGTTGGCGTTCCTGAAATCGCACCGTTAGTGGTGGAGAACGAAAGGCCGGCGGGCAACGACGGGGAAATCGACCAGGAGGTGACCGTACCACCGCTCACGCTTGGGGTGACGGGGGTCATAGCTGTGCCCTTGGTCAAGGTGAACGGATTGCCGCTGTACACGATGGAATACGGAGATACATCGTTGACCTGAATGGTCACGGTCGCCGTGCCGCTGCCGCCAAGATTGGTGGCTGTTACCGTGTAGGAGGTTGAGGAAGAAACCGCAGTTGGGGTTCCGCTGATGGCACCGGTCGAAGTGTTGAACGAAAGACCGCTCGGGAGAGACGGGGAAATTGACCACGAACTCACGGCGCCGCCGCTTGCAGTTGGGGTGACCGTGCTCATAGCTGAACCCTTGGTCAGGGTGAGTGAACTCGGGCTGTAAGTGATTGAGGACGGTGCTTCGTCGTACACCACGATGGTGACGGTGGTGGTTGCACTGCCGCCCGTATTGCTCGCAGTGATGGTGAAGGTGGTAGCATTGGTAACGGCCGTCGGTGTTCCAGAGATCGCACCGGTTGAGGTCGAGAAAGAAAGTCCAGACGGGAGGGAGGCGGAAATCGACCACGAGGTGACAGTGCCACCGCTTGAGGTCGGCGTGACCGTGGTCATGGCGGTGTTCTTGGTCAACG
>CALGEM010000090.1 GCA_937881505.1 uncultured euryarchaeote | reverse complement strand
TGGCATTACGTGAACGATTAACGGAAGCATCATCCGATGGTAAAGTCACCATGGTTGAATGGAACAAGGCCTGGCAGCGCTTCACGAGAAGCCGAGACGTCTACTTGACGTTGGACGCCATCGCCAAAACTGGGAATCACGCCGCCTACCATTCCATTGACGTGATGGACAGCGAGGGACTTTCCGACCTCGGGGCGTCCCTTGGCCGACCCATCACGGGAATTGTTCACGGCGCTGGCTTGGAGGATTCGAAACTTGTCGCCGACAAGGCCTACGATGTCTTTGACCGTGTGGTGCGGGTGAAGATTGACGGTTGGCGAGCCTTGATGTCGGCGGTACAAGCCTCTGGACGAGAGGTGCCTGACTTCGCCTGTTGTTTCACCAGCGTGGCTGGCCGGTTTGGCAACGGTGGTCAAACGGATTACGCCGCCGCCAACTCGGTGTTGGACGCTGAGATGGCACGTTTGACGGCAACCACGACCTGCCGTGCGGTTGCCATTGGTTGGACGGGCTGGCGAGATGTCGGCATGGCCACCCGAGGCTCAATTGAAGCCGTGTTCGCCGCTGCTGGTATCGAAACATTGGCCGTTGAAGACGGCGTTGACATCTTCGTCGCCGAAGCGCTTCAGGGCGGTAAGCGCCGTGTTTTGGGTTGCGGATCGCTGGGATTGATGGATCGTTTTGATTCGTTCAGAGAGGCGCCGCTCAAGTTGCCACCGAGCATGGCAGCGACCATCGCCGACCCAACCCGTTTCCCCTTCGTCGATAAGGTCGTGGCTTTGCAAGAGGGTCAGCAATTGGTGACCCAAACGACCCTCTCCACCGACGACCATCCCTTCCTGTCGGACCACGCCATCGAGGGCGTGCCCTACCACCCTGGCGTGATGGCGTTGGAGATGTTCGCACAAACATCCCTTCTGCTCCATCCTTCTACCTGCTTGGCTGGCTTTGAAGAGGTCAGCTTTGGATTGCCTGTGAAACTGATGAAAGGACCGATGACGGTTCGCGTCGAGGCTGAAGTGGACCGTGTTGATGACGACATGACCTGGGTGCGTTGCCGCTTGGTCTCTGATTTGGCGAATTCAAAGGGTGAGGTCTTTGGTGAGCGAGAACACCACACGGCGTTGGTTCGTCTGGTCAAGAAACACGAGGACTTGCGCCCCTTCCTGCAGCGCGAAGTCGAAGCCCTGCCAAGCATCGGTACCCCTCCTCAAGGAGAATTACTCCACCCGGCTTCGTTCATCTACGACCGGTACTTCCACGGGCCGCGGTTCCAATCCCATGGAGGTGTGCTCCGAGGTGTGGGTGAGGGCGACCGCCAGGGCATTGATGGGCGAGCCTTGATGCGCCACCAACTTCCAGCGACCGACCAGTTCTCGTTGGAGTCCGAAGGCGAGCAGGTGCTCCTCGAAGCCCTTCCTATGCTCATTGAAGCGGGCTTCCAAAACGCCGGTTTGGTTGCGATGGAACTGCTCGGCTACAGCAGTTTGCCGGTCGGCATCAACTGGTCGACCATGCTCCGTGTTCCCGATGCTGACGAAGCCCTGCGGCTGCGCAGCGTACAAACGGGTGCCCAAGAAGACGGTGTGACGGTTCACGATGTGTTGGTCGTCGGTGAGGATGACGCTCCTGTTCTGGCGCTTAAGGGACTTCAACTCAAGGCCATGGCCACGGTTGAAGAGGGCCAGCGTTTTTCGCTTGAGCGATGAGCAGGGGTTGTGCAAGCGTTGGGGATTGAACGGCTCACACCTCCTCATGCTACCGATGTTCAAGTCTACGTCATGCCCGTGGATTCTTGGCCACTTTCCGAGGTTCCGCTCGCTCACGCCAACGAAGTCGAGACCTTCGTCACCGAGAAACGGCGCAACGAGCACCTGAGTGGGCGTCGACTCTTGGGTCAAGCCTTGCTGGCATGGGGTGTAAACGACCTCTCGGCAGTGGAGGTGCAGCGGGATGATTTCAGGGCGCCCACGGTTCATTTCATCCAAGGTGTTTGGAAACGTACGCCCCTGCCCAACATCTCCATCTCCCACAGCGACGGGATGGCGTTCGTTGCGCTCTCTCCTTCATCACAACGCGTGGGTATTGATGCAGAACCCGTGGGGCGCACGCTCGCAGAGAATGCGTTTGACCTGATGGCGAGAGGGGAGGAATTAGAGCGACTTCGAGAAGAACCGGTGCATGTCTTTCGGGCATGGACGGGGAAGGAAGCGGTGCAAAAATGCCTGGGGATGGGGATGCATCTCAATCCGAGAGAAATTGAAATTCCAATTGGAGTGAGTAATGGAGAAATTTCAATTGAAAATTCAAATATTCAATTGCAATATTGGACAGAAAAAGGCTATCATTTATCGCTCGCCACCACAGCCTCTGGCCTGGCGGAACCCACTCCTGAAGACCTCCTTCTTGAGCAAACTCTCCAAGCGATGCAGGTCCAACCTGATTGGGGGGTTGGCTGCAAGACCCAACGAAAAGGTGCTTGATTCAATTCCACAGCCGGCTGCTTTCCCACGGCAGGTTCAGCGCCACGCCGATTTCGGTCAAGATGACGAAGTTGAACAGAATGTAGGCGATGGTCGAAAGCGAGAACACCAACAGTGAGGTGTTGATGATTCGTTTGCGTTGGCGCTTCACTTCGTCCAGAGAACAAATGCCATCACTGCGGAAGTACAACACCAAACCCAAAGCCACAAGGCCAGCACTCAGGGTGAGCAAAAGCGGTCGAAACCACCACATGCCGTTGGTTCCCCAGTACAGGTCGTTGGAAAGGGCTGCGGCGCTTGAAACGCTGGCGAGGCCAAAGAGAACGAGCACCACGCTTGGAAAACAACACATGGAAGCGAGGAAAGCAGAACCACCAATCCATTTCCACAACGACTTGACGTCGTTGGAGACATGGCCTTCTTCCATGGTTAGAAAAAAACGGGTTTCCTTTTCAAGATGTGTTCAAACACAGTCTTGGAACGAGGGGACATCACCGATGGCATTTGTGTGCCAGAGAAGCGGTAGGACGGGGGTGCCGTCCGACCATTCGCCCATGCCTGTCAGCATGGTTTCATCGGTCATGTATTGGTAAGCCCAATCGGCGGTGAAGGTGTCTTCTCTGCCGTGGGCAACCAGATAATCTGCTTGAGCGTCCACTCGGCGATAAAAACTCCAATCCGAGAGGGTGTCGTGGGCCGGGTCGGTTTGCAGATAATGGCTGGCGACCAGTCTCGGGAATCCGTAGAGGTCGGATTGGATTTCCAACAATTGATTTCGCTCATCGGGCAACGTAGCAAAGAGCTGTTGGTGGAACGCACCCGGGCAGGTGCCGACGCTCATGTCGTCTTGTGGTATGCCAATTTGCACCAACGTTTCGTCGGGCATGCCAGACAAATCTGGCTGAAGAGTCTCCTGCATGGGTCGGTGGGCAGGTGATTCCAAGGCGACCACCAACGCCCGAGACCCCCATCCTCGAGGAAGGATGTCATCAAGCGTACTGAAGGTGTAGGCAGCCCCAAGGCTGTGTCCACCGGTCCAGAGTGCCGAAGGATCGACATAGCGTTGGCCGAGATGTGCCTCGAGTTGAGCTTCTCGTTGAGGTTGGAGCAGAATGGAATCCACATGGTCAATGGCGGCTCGGATGGCGAGGTCTCGCGGAACGTGTTGGAGATAGTCCGTCATGCCTTGTTCGTAGGTGGCTTGGTGTGCTTCATGGCCCTCTGGGCGAAGGTCAGACGGGTACTGGATGAACGCCACGGCCATGCCTTTGGCAGCGAGGTGGTTGATCCAATCCTGATATGCATCAATATCCGGATAGCCAAATCCGTGGAGCAGAATGGCCAGCGGCATGCTGCTGATGGGCAGGTCCTCGGGCAGGTTGGGCAGGGTGATGTAGACGCTGAATTCGATATCGTCCTCCAAATCACCTTGAACGCTGACGACCTCATCTGGCATGATGTAGGGTGAGCGGTACTGCTCTACGGTGTAGGGGCCGGGAAAAGAACCGTAACCCATTGAGGGCGCATCAGGCGGTGAGGGTGCAAATCCGATGACAGCTGGGATGCCTGGCATAACGAGCCATGCTGCGAAGAACACACCAACGACGTGAAGAACCCTGGTGGCCGACATGTGGTTCTGTCCGGGGGCTCGGAGCGAAGGTGGGCCACCCATGGCCACAAGGAGGCAGGCCAGCGTCCACCCCATCAAGGTTGGAAGGAGAAGAAAGGCACCTCGTAGGTAGAAGGCGTTCATCAGGAAGTGGATGGTGATCAATCCGATGAGCAAGCCGATGAAACCGTACGGCAATGTTTGCCAAGCACGGTTGTCGTATTGAGCCACCACGGCTTTCCTCAATCCGTACGAAAGTCCGGCGATGATGAGCATCCCGGACAAGGTCAAAGCCGGTGAGTTTCGCAGCGCCATGGTCCATTCAAGCGACCGAACTGCGTGCGGCCATATTGAATCCACGACACCTTTTCCTGCCAGCAGTCGAACAGTCATTTCACTGAAGGCCAACAGGAAGCCAATCGGTATCGCCCATGCTGGATGGAACGCCCGTTTCAAGGATGCTTCCTCGTCAACAACACCGAGGTCTTCAGATACTTCCACAAGGGAAAATCTTGCATCGCGTACAAGAAGTTTCGTTCAACTCCTCAGGCGTTCATGCGTGGGCGTGAACCTCGTTTGTTGCGTGGTTAATGTGTATTGATAACAATTTCAGTAAGGGACATCTTTCCATCCGATTTTGTAGCCAATGAGGTTGAATGTTCGGTGAAGCACGGGGGTGATGACCACCAAAGCGACCATCGGGAGTCGCAGCTCCTCGGCAGCGAGGATGGACGGTCCGAGGAAGAGTTGACCCCAAAGGAAGACCATGATGGCGAAGGGCAACGTGTCCAGGAGCGGTGCTTTAGAGGATATCTCACCTTCTCGCTTGAGTCCTCTATGAGCGACTGTGATGTCTAGGTGATGGTTAGGC
>CALGEM010000089.1 GCA_937881505.1 uncultured euryarchaeote | reverse complement strand
GTGTTAAACTCGCAAGCGAACTGCGACGAATGCCAAACAAACACACCGTCTACATCCTTGACGAGCCCACCACCGGACTGTCGTTCAGCGATGTTGCCAAACTTATCACTGTCTTGCAACAACTTCGCGACAAGGGCCACACCATGATCATCATTGAACATCACCTCGATGTCGTGAAATCCTGCGATTGGGTGATTGATTTGGGCCCCGAGGGCGGAGAACGCGGTGGGCAAGTCATCGCAGAAGGCACACCTGAAGATGTGGCGAAGGTCAAAGATAGCGCAACAGGACAGTTCTTGGCCAAGATGCTGAAAAAGTGAAAGCGCAGACTACAAAGAGCGCATGGGATAACATCCGCTTGCCCAAAGGGCGTGGTGGACAGCATGCCGGTTACACGTGTGGAAGTCACGCCTCGCCAAGGGGAAGGAATGCGCGACGTGAGAGGCGATGTTGTCCGCCGACAACTCAAGGCCGACCACAACATCTCGGTTGCCAAGGTCCGCTCGATATGCGGCTACCTCATCAGCGGCGAAACACCGTCAGAGGCCATTGCCGAACGCGTGGATGACCTGTTCGCCGACCCCATCATCGAACTTGGTGCAGCGAACACGACGATGTTGACCACACCTTCCTTTGGCGATGGCCCTGAAACGGTCATCACCGTGGGCTTCAAACCAGGCGTAACCGACAACCCTGGAAAGGCAGCGACCGACGGCTTTCTCACCCTTTTCCCAGCGGATGGCGATGCAAAAATCGCAACCTACACAACGTACGTGTTCTACGACCTTCCTGCGGATTGTGATGCGAATTGGCTCGCAGGAACCCTGCATAACGGCCTCATTGAACGAGCATTGGTCGCTGACCGCGCCGCTTGCGCTGACCAGTCTTGGCCCGAACTGACTTTCCCGACGCCCCCAGAACAGGTGTTTATCGAACCACAATCTATTGACCTTGAATGCGATGACGCAACGTTGGAAGAGATTTCCACCACCGGTCTTTTGGCCCTAAACCTCAACGAGATGCACGCCATTCAAGCGCACTACCGGGACGAAACCGTGCGTCAGCAGCGCACCGAGATGGGCATATCACCCAATGCACCGACCGATGTGGAATTGGAGTGCTTGGCCCAAACATGGAGTGAGCATTGCAAGCACAAGATCTTCGCATCCCGCATTCACCACGTTGACCATGAAACTGGGGAAGACACCGTTGTGGATTCGTTGTTCAAAACGCACATCATGAAACCCACCCACGACATGCAAAAGGACGTGGATTGGCTTTTGTCCGTCTTCCACGACAACTCCGGCGTCATTGCTTGGGACGACAAGTGGAGCGTCTGTATGAAAGCCGAGACACACAATTCCCCCTCAGCACTTGACCCCTACGGTGGCGCCATGACCGGCATTGTTGGCGTAAATCGGGACATCCTCGGAACTGGACTCGGTGCTCGCCCCATCGCCAACACGGATGTGTTTTGCTTTGGCCCTCCCGATTGGGAAGGCCAACTTCCAGATAACCTCTTTCACCCTTCCCGCGTGCTTCGTGGCGTCCATGCAGGCGTCCGTGTTGGGGGCAATGAATCGGGCATCCCTACGGTGAACGGCGCCATCGTCTTCGATGACCGCTACATCGGCAAACCCCTGGTCTATTGCGGTACGGTCGGTATCATGCCTCGCCAGCTGCCAGACGGGCGCCCCTCCCACGTCAAAACCCCGGTCGCTGGCGACATCGTCTACATGGTTGGCGGCCGAGTTGGCTACGATGGCATCCACGGCGCAACCTTCTCTTCACTGGAACTCACTGAAGAATCGCCCTCAAGCGCCGTCCAAATTGGCGACCCTATCACGCAGAAGAAGATGCTCGACATGGTGCTTGAAGCCAGAGACGCAGGCCTCATCACCTGTATCACGGACAACGGCGCGGGAGGCCTTTCATCTTCCATCGGTGAAATGGCGGAATACACAAACGGCTGTGAAATTGACCTGGCCAAAGTCCCCCTCAAGCAAGCCGGGCTTTCGCCTTGGGAAATTTTGGTTTCCGAAAGCCAAGAACGCATGACCATCGCCGTCAAACCAGAAGACCAAGCGATCTTTGAAGCGCTTGCCGACCTCCATGAAGTGGAAGCTACAGCGGTGGCGACCTTCACCTCAACCGGCATGTTCCATGTTCGCTATGCTGATGCCACCGTGGCGTATCTCCCCATCGAGTTCCTTCACGAAGGCGTCCCTCAATTGCAATTGGAATCCGAGTGGCGTTCACCAGAACTACCATCCTTTGTACCGCCCTCTGAGGCAGACCATTCCGAACTCCTCCAAGGCATGCTCCAACGCCCGAATATCGCCAGCAAGGAAACCTGGGTTCGCCAATACGACCACGAAGTCATCGCTCAAACGGCCATCAAACCCTTTGTTGGCGTTGAGCGAGATGGACCCGGTGATGCAGGCGTTATTGCCCCCATACACGGCGACCCCCACGGGCTTGTGATTTCATGCGGAATCGCCCCGAGGTATTCGGACATTGACGCCGGCGCCATGGCGGCTGCCAGCATCGATGAAGCGGTGCGAAACGCTGTTTGCGTCGGCTTGGATGTTGACAAAATGGCGGGCCTTGACAACTTCTGCTGGCCGGACCCCATTGAATCCACGAAAACCCCCGATGGCCGTTTCAAACTTGCACAACTTGTCCGTGCGAATCGGGAACTTGAACGGGTCTGCAGAGCCTATCGCCTTCCCTGTGTTAGTGGAAAGGACTCCATGAAGAACGATTACGGCACCGGCCCGGACAAAATTTCCATCCCTCCCACCCTTCTCTTCTCGCTGTTTGGCGACCACCCCGATGTCAGAAAAACCGCTACGAGCGATTTCAAATTTGCCGGCGACAAAATCTACCTCGTTGGCGAATCAAAACAAGAACTGGGCGCTTCAGAACTCGCGTTTATGATGACCGAAAACGGTCAAGCCGGAGGCGTGGGGGGCCATGTACCACTTCTCCCCCACCCCGAACAAAACCTCGCCACCTACAGAGCCCTGTCTCAGACCATCAGAGCAGGTTTGGTGCGCACGGCCCATGACTGCAGTGAAGGCGGGGTGGCCGTGGCTCTTGCCGAGATGTGCATCGGTGGACGCACGGGCGCTACAGTTGACATCGACGGCACAGGCTCAGGGGATGTATGGGGCCGGTTGTGGGGCGAATCCCTTGGAAGAATCATCGTGGCCGTCTCCCCTGAGAACGAAGAAACCTTCCTCTCGGCCATGAAGGGCCACCCAACAACGGTGCTCGGAACGGTATCGGCCTCTTCCTCCCTGACCATCACGGACGGGGACGACCAACTTGTCGAGCTTGACGTTGAAACCATGGCTGGCCTGTGGAAAGGCACCTTGGACTTGACCGGAGGGGTGATTTGATGACTCCACGCGTTGCGGTTTTGTTTGGTTTTGGCATCAATTGCGACCACGAAACAAAGGCTGTGTTTGAACTGGTTGGCGCCACCGCCGACCGCCTTCACGTGAACCGATTGATCTCGGGTGATGAACGACTGGAAGACTACGATATTCTCGCGGTTCCCGGGGGCTTTTCCTTTGGCGACCACCTTGGAAGCGGGCGCCTTCTTGGCAATCGAATGCGATTTGCGATGCGGGATGCACTGCAAAGTTTCGTCGATGCGGGAAAACCCATCATCGGCATTTGCAACGGTTTTCAGGTGCTGGTCAAGACCGGTCTCTTACCCGGCCCGGAGGCTGGACATTCTCCAGATTTCATTCAACGAGGCAGTTTGACCCTCAACGATAGCGGGCGGTATGAAGACCGTTGGGTAACCTTGGAGTTCGACCCGGAAAGCCCGTGCATTTGGACGAAAGGCATGACGAGAATGGAATGCCCGGTTCGCCACGGTGAAGGAAAATACGTGATGCCGTCGGCAGATGACATCGACCGATTGGACGCCAACCATCAGTTGACCGTCCGGTATGTTGACCCTTCAACACCACCCGGCGCTGGAAGAACGGATGAGGCCCTCCCATACCCGCTCAGTCCCAACGGGAGCATGAGGAACATTGCCGGTATTTGTGATGCAACCGGCCTCGTGTTTGGGCTGATGCCCCATCCAGAAGCCATCTACGCAAGGTGGCTCCACCCCCTGCATACCCGTCACGACAGCGAAGCATCATCGGGCGCGTTGGATGGATGGGAAGGCGAGGGCTTGCAACTTTTCCGCAACGCCGTTGAATACGTGAAACAGCGGTCCTGAGTGTCAAGCATGGAAGGAAAAGGACGTCTCATTCACATCGATGGCCTTCGTGGTTTGGCCGTTCTTCTGATGATTCTCGTTCACGCTGCAGCAACATGGGAGCCCGAACTCACCGGTTTATGGATGGGACTCGGTGTCATTGTTTCAGCCGCAGGTGGTCTTGCAGCACCACTTTTCATCACACTTCTTGGGTGGGGTATGGCGCAAAAACCACTCACGGCTAAAAAGCGTCTTTGGAGAGCGGCCAGCCTATTCTTCTGTCAACTCATTGTCAACATGAGCGCCCCCCATCTGTTCGAGCCTTGGACGCCGGGGGTGCTTTCGTTGATGGGCACACTCATTCTACTCGAACCGTGTTGGAGAAATGTTCAGCACCGAGGAAATCCTCTCGGTCGGAACTTTCTCCTCGCCTTTTCCACCGTTTGTTGTCTGATGTTGTTGTTTGGTGATTGGCAAGGGCCTTCGGCGTGGGATCTCCGTGTTTCCACGGGATCAGCATCCATTCTTGTCTACCATCTCTTCTTCACGGGTCTGTACCCTGTGTTCCCCTGGGTGGTCTTCGCTTGGCTTGGGGCCACCATTGCATCCTTGCAGGTCGAAGAGGAGCGACATGGATGGCTTCGAACCACCTCCCTCGTCGGTTTGGCCATCTCAGCTCTTGTGTTGGCACAGAGCATCCAAGCAGGACGTCCATGGGCGCTTCCTACAGGCGACGCAGCGTTGACATTCTTCCCCGCTAACGCGCCGTTTTTGGTGGCTGCGCTTACGGGGGTGAGCCTGTTGTGGTGGGCCGTAGAACGCTTCTCAATGGTGCATCGAGTTGCCGACCTTGGTCGGGTTTCGTTGACCGTGTACGTACTCCACTTCCTTCCATTTGCCCTGTTCCATGCTTCTGATGAGGTGAATCATTGGAGTCCTGCATTGACCGCCTTTGTCGTTGTGGCGTACACAACGATCTGGGCGTTAGCAGGAACTTGGTGGCACCGGCGATGCTCTTCATACACGCTTGAGGCGTGGATGAGGCGTTTCGAGCCAGCAACATCTCGTGCGGCGAAATGAGTCAGCGATTATTCGTTCCCAGAGGAAACGAGGCGGCCGTAGCCGCCCCGCTTCGGAGGGGTTGGAGAACCGAGTTGATTTCACTCAGCGGCTGCGATGGCTTCGGTTGCCTTCTTGGCACCCATCCAAGCAACAACACCGAAACCGATCTTGTTGATCATGTCAGCGATGTTGTAGAGGACAGCCATGACTTCAGCTGAAACAGCGTCAGACACGCCTGCGGTCGGGTTGAAGAGGTAGCCGATGGGGTAGATGACCCAGCCGACGCAGATGAACCAGCGCAGAGCGTTGGTACTCCACATAAGCTCTGGAGCGATCTTGCTGTTATCGACGCCCTTGCCTGATGTCCAAGGTGTACCAGTAGCCACGATAATCATGGCCCAGCCGACACCGCCGAGGACGAGGCCGAGCATGCCGTCGATGGCACCGGACTCACCGAGGTAGCCGAATCCGATCATGATGAGTGCGCCGGAGAAACAGATGCCGGTGAAACCGAGTCCGAGGAACTTCTCGTCGGTGATGGCATCCTTGCCCACGAGGGATGGGAACTTGAGGGCCATCAACGGAACGGTGATGATCCAGTCCATGTATCGATATTCGATGGACACGGTACCGTAATCGGCGTAAACACCGCGCATGTAGTAGTAGTGGAAGGCCGCAATACCGACGATCAGAGCCGAGATGGTCATGGTCGTGCGGTATTGAGGTGCTACGGAGTTACGCTCTGCCATGAAGAAGACAAAGGCAGCACCCATGGAGATGTAGCCAACGAAGAACAGGAAGAAGGTGACCAGTTCCAGGGTGGCGCCGTCAGCGGTGACGAATTCTGGCAAACCGTCAGGGCCGATTGGCTGCGTGTCCACTGCACTGACCGTTCCGGCCATAGCAAGGGCAAATGTGGCGATCAAAAGCAGGCTCGTTGTTTTCGAGAATTTTTCAGATTTCATGGTTCTCGTGGCCCGACCTATTCTCTGATTACTTAAACGGGTGTATTTTTGCTAAATTCAGCGCGAACTTTCTACCGGTTCTCAGACATCTCCCGTTTGAACTGACCACAATCGGGCGTATACGCCACCTTGTTCGACCAAATTATCGTGTGTCCCGTCCTCAACCACGGCCCCGTTTTCAAGCACCAGAATTCGGTCGGCATGCCGAACGGTTGAGAGACGATGTGCAATGACGATGGCCGTTCTTCCTTGCGATATCCGCTGTATTGACCGTTGAAGGGCTGCCTCAGTTTCGTTGTCAACCGCTGAAGTCGCTTCATCGAGAATGAGCAATGGAGCGTCTTTGAGCACAGCACGAGCGATGGCGACACGTTGACGCTGTCCACCGGACAGGCGATGCCCTCCTTCACCGACCATGGTTTCCCAACCATCGGGCAGTTCGGCGACGAAGGACGAGGCCTCCGCAACTTCGGCTGCTTTGATGACCTCCTCATCTGTAGCAGTAGGTTTGCCGTATCGAATGTTTTCCATGATGGTGGTTGGGAAGAGCGTGATGTGTTGGTCAACCAGGCCAATGGATGAACGCAGGGCATGCAGTTTCCATGCATCCAAGGGCTGTTCACACCACAAAATGCGTCCTCCCTGAGGTTCTGCGAATCTTAAGAGGAGCCGAACGAGCGTGGTTTTTCCAGCCCCGGTTGAACCGACAACACCCGTGGTTTTCCCGTGTTCAAACGTCAGCGAGAGGCCGTCAAACAATTTCTCTCGACCAGCATATCCAAATGAGACGTTTTCAAGATTCAAATCTTCCGTTTTCTCTTCTCCTTGAGGGACAAAATCACCTTGTTGTAGTTCTACGGGGGAAGCCAAGACGTCCAAAACGCGGGTCGAAGACGCCATCGCCCGCTGATAGAGGTCAAAGGTCTCGCCGAGACGTGTCAACGGCCACAGCAAGCGTTGTGTCATGAAGACGAGCACGGAATAGGCACCGACCGCCATGGTTCCCTCAAGGGTAAACCAACCGCCAAGTAAGAGGGTGGCCGTAAAGCCCACGAGGATGGCCATCCGAATCAACGGTGTGAAGGCAGCTGACAATCGAATGGCTTCACGGTTTGCGTCCCTGTAGGCGTTGCTCAACGCCTCAACCCTGCGCAATTCGTTCGCCTCAGCGGTGAAGGACTGAACGGTTGACATGCCCGAGAGGTCGTTTTCCAAGAGAGCGTTCATCTGACCTGCAGCATGGCGAACTTTGGCATAGCGTGGCTCAAGGCTTCGCTGGTAGCGGAATGAACCCCAAACGATGAGCGGAATGGGGAGAACAGCAAAGAGTGCCACTTCCCAAGAAATGAGCAAAAACACAGCACCTACAACCACGACCGTGGTGCTGACCTGCAAGAGGTCGTTGGCGCCTTTGTCCAAGAACCGTTCAAGCTGATTGATGTCGTCGTTGAGAATGGCGAGGATATCTCCTTTTTGTCGTTCGTCAAACCACACCATGCCCTGTTGCTGAACATGGTCAAATGTATCTAAACGCAGTTCGTGTTGCACGGTTTGAGCGAGGTTGCGCCACAGGACCCCGTAGAAGTATTCGAACAAGGATTCCAACCCCCAGATGATGAACGTCAGGGCTGAAAGCAGGACCAACTGATGCCAAGGGTCAATCACGCCCACGCCGGCGAGGATGGAATCCTCTCGAAGCACGACAACATCCACCGCTAAACCGATGAGGAGCGGGGGCGCCAAGTCCCAGAATTTGTTGAACACTGAACAAAAGGCTGCAAGCCTGACAGTTTTGCGATGAGGCCGCATGTAATTCAACAGGCGACGGAACGGCCCCTCTTCGCCCATGACCCTGCCAACAGGTGAACCCTTGAGAAGCCTCGCTCTCCTTCATGTTGGGCGCAAGCCCTATGCCCTTTCCTCACTGACCTTGAGGTGAGCCTCATGAATATCGGTGAATCCACGGTGCTGGAAAAGGTTCGACGTCCAACCAGCGGCGCCCGCCACATCACCCTCATCGACCCAGCCAAGCAATCAGCGGATGTTGCCGCTCAGCGCGCCATGCTCGCCGTTGAATGCGGTTCGGCGATGATCTTCGTCGGGGGCTCAACCGATACACCCGATGATGTGGTTCACGCGACCTGCACGGCCATTCAAGAAGCGTTTGAATTGCGGATGTTCGCTGCAAGCCAGGACCCAACGGGCGACGAGCACCAATGGGATATTCCAGTCGTGTTGTTTCCAGGCGGCGCTCATGCACTCTCGCCCGCTGCCGATGCCATCACGTTCATGATGCTCATGAATTCAACAAAGCGGGAATTTTTGGTTGGAGAACAGGTTCGAGGTGCCCCCTACATCCACCGTTTTGGTGTTGAGGCCCTGCCCACAGGTTATGTTGTGTGTGCACCGGGCGGACGCGTTGGTGAGGTCGGCGGCGCTGATTTGATTCAGCCAGATGATGGTGAATTGGTTCATGCTTACGCCTTGTGTGCAAAGATGTACGGCTTCTCCCTGCTCTATCTCGAGGCAGGAAGCGGGGCGTCGGCACCGGTGCATCCCGGCCTCATCGAGAAGGCCGCAACGGTTGATGGGCTGACCTTATTGGTCGGCGGCGGCTTACGCACGCCCGAAGATGTTCAGCGCGCTGTTCAGGCAGGTGCCGATTGGATTGTGACCGGCACCATCACAGAGGATGCATCATCCATGGACGAACTTCGTGAGCGGTTGCTTGGACTCGTGCAAGCCTGTTCGGATTGACTCAACCTTCGTCTTCGTCTTCAAAGACCACCGGGTCGCCAGTGCCACCGGGTGAAGGCGGACGAACACCATCGACTTCCATACCTGGCTCCAATTCAGTTTCCTCGGTTTCAAGCACCATTTCTTCACCTTCAGCGAGTTTTGCCATGTCATCGGCTGTTGGTGCCTTGATGGTTCGCTCCACATCAGGGGCGTTGGCGTACAATTCACGCTTGAGTTCTCGACTCTCGTGGCTGCGCACGAGGGAGAGGGAATCGGCAAAGACACGACCCACAACCTCTCGTGTTCGCTCGCTTCGGCGGGCGGAATGCAACTCGTGTTCCATTGAGCTTCGCTGGTCTTCCAATTCTCGCAGTTCAGCCGTACGGTCTTGAAGTGCGGCTTCCAAATCGGTCATTGTGAGGGTCATTTGTTGGATGCGCTCATCGCGTTCAAACACATCGTTGTGGAGGCGGCGCTCACGTCGTCGTAGGGATTCATATTCACGGTTACGCTCCAGCAATCGTCGCTTTAATTCCTCAATTTGTTCAACGAGATAGTCGTGCTCTGCAGAAACCGAGCGTGGGCCTTGCATGACGCGTTCCAATTGTTCTTCAAGTTCAGCCAAACGGCGGTCGCGAGCATCGAGAAGGCCGCGCAATCGGTCAGCGATGTCGCGCAGGCGTTGACGCTCTTCTTCAAGCGCTTCAGATGCCGCCTTTTCTACATCGAGTTGACGCTGACGTTCGTCCACTTGTTGCTTGAGTAGACGAACCTCTTCAGCGGTGACCGAAGTTAATCCTGCGTCGGCGGCCTTTTCCAATGCTTCAACCATCTGGGAAATTCGCCCCTCCATCTCACCGATGACCTCGTCTTGCTCGGTGGCCAATGTTCGGAGTTGCTCAAGTTCGCCTTCCATGGACGAACGCTCTTGCTGTGAGAGCGATGATTGCTGGGAGGACAACTCTTCTCGAGCGTCGGCGAGCAACCGTTCAAGGTGGATAATTTGAGCCTCGTTTTCCTTCAGGGTTTGTTCGGCTTCGGTGAGGCGTGCAACCTCGGGCGCGATGTTGTCTTGGCGCTCGGCCAAATCAAGTTCAACCACCCGAAGACGCTGCTTGACGGCGACCAATTCGTCGTTCCGCTTCCCCAATTCGTCCCAGGCGACCAGAACCTCCTCGACGAGTTGTTCAACAGGATAGCCCTTGAGCATCCCTTCAAGCGCCGCTTGCTCGTCATTTGAGGACGAACCAACACGTCGGATGCCACCGGGTGACGAACTCTCTACAGCCATACGGCAACGCATCGCAGATTTACCACACTTGAACCTTCCCAAGGTCAAGAGGCGAGAAAGCGGGTATTTGCTACCCTTCTCTCCAAGCCGTCTCAGTTGATGGAGGTGTACATGTCGTCAGGCATTTCACTGGCGAGTTTGAGTGCACCAGCAGCAACGGAGTTGATGGGGTCCTCAACACACCAAACGCGAACATCACCGATGTCGGAAATTTCACTGGCCAAGCGGTCGGCGATGCCTTCAATCAAGGAGCCGCCGCCTGAGAGGATGATGTTGTTGCGCAGAATCTGTTGGTATTCTGGGTCGGCACCAGCGACATTTCGCTTGATGGCGTTGCCGATCTTTGGAATGATGAGTTCACAGGCTTCCAAAATCAAATCGCCGATGTCAACCACTTGGCGCTTTCCATCAACGGACAATTCAACGGTCACTTCGTGTGCTTCTCCACCGACATAGGAGGAGGCTTCCTTCCACTTTCGAACCATATCCTTGGTGACTTGTGCGCCGGTGTACTTCTTCTTGATGAGATCCATCAGTTGAAGGTCCAACCAGTCGCCGGCTTCGGTGATGGTCGTCTGGTCTTCATCGGTGGGGAAGGTACCGTAGACACGAGCGATATCGGTGGTGCCTGCGCCGATGTCCACAACAATGGAACCAGCGATTTCGTCAATGCCGTAGGCGGTGGCGAAGGGTTCGGTCACGACCATGATGGCGTTAACTTGTCCTCGCAGCGTAGCCACGAGGTTGGACTTGTCCGTAAAGGAAACGTGGCTTGGCGAGCAAATCACGCCAAGCACTTCGTCGAACTCTTCAGGGTCAACGGTCTCAAGGAGGTGGGAAACGAACGCCTTTGCAGCAGCCAGGTTTGCCTCGTCGTCTTGGGTGACGCCTGCAGCCATGGGGCGGTAGAGGTTGCATGCGAGCTTGTTCTTGAGGGCATCCTCGCCGAACAACACATCGCGACCGAGGAAATTTCGTGCAACGGGGTCCTTTGGACGGCCGACGACGGTTTCGATCGTGTGCAATTTACCAGCGCTTGAAGCAATGGTTGATTGGTAGGTTCCTAGGTCAATTCCAACATATAGGCGGTCGCTCATTTTTCTTCACCTTCCCACGTGGGATGGTTGTTCCAGTATGGCACTGAACTTCAAGGTTCACCTTGGTCACCGGTGGCCTAAAAACGCCAATTGAATTCGAAAAGTGGGTTCCGTGGGCTGTTTACCATTCTTTATTGAATGGAAACCACTCGTTCTTGTTTGACAAGGGGCCCGGGTGTATTGCTCACCAGAATGTGTCGCTTTCCATTGAGGAATCACCCTTCTCAAGCTGTCCAACGACAATCGCTTCGGGACCCATTGTCATCGGCGGAGGAGGGTCCTCGTTTTTTCTTCTCTTGAACAGGGCGAAAACCACGCCACCGATCACCAAAAAGCACAGCAAATTGAAAACATCACCCTCGTGCTGGAAGAATGCATTGTTGGGAAAAGCGTCGTGCTCGTCAGGCATGCCGTCGCCATCACTGTCCAGATGGTAGTCTCTATCATAGGGGAGGTCGTCTTCAAAATCCGCCCAACCGTCACCATCGGCGTCCGGACACCCTCTTCCTGTGGGCGTGGTTGCTTCACCCGCGTTATTCGGGCACATATCGATTTCAATGAGTGGGCGATCACTTATCGGGTCTGCCCAGCCATCACGGTCTGCATCGGGGCAGCCCGCGCCCCCACCGAGATAAGCCTCTCCTGCGATATTAGGGCACATATCAGTTCGGACCGTACTATGCCAATAATTGAGACCATTACCCGCGTTGAGCATGAGCGAATGACTGGGAGCATCGTGAACGCCAATCACCGGGTCTCCTCGTGTGAAAATAGGCTCTTCACTTGAGGTGAAGAATTGGATTTCTGCAATTTGCATAGAGTCATAATCACCTTTCACAGTGGGGAAGATGAGTTTGTAAGACCGGTATGCAATGTCGTTGTTGAGGTAAACGGTGCTTGCCGGCGAATAGCGTTCGTATGGGAGGTCAATTTCTCCCGTTCCAATCACGACCCAATTTTCTTCATCGCCACGGCTGTCGGCATCGCTCGTGATGGTGTCGTTGGTACCGTAGAGATGGAAACTCGTCGGGTCGCGAGCCCACTCATCGTTCGCCGAAACGAATTCGATGCTTGCAACGGTTGAGGCGGCCCGGGGCGTGATAATGATGCCCGTGTTGTATTTTCCGCGGTTGAGATACTTGGTTGTCAGGTCCCCATCAACTGCCATGGAAGGACCTTCACCGGTTGGAGAAGGGACACACCCCCACCACTCGTACCTACAGTCGTATATTTCTCCGCGATATCCCCATGCGCGGCCATAGTCGTCAATGACATCAGGAAAACCGTCACCATCGCTGTCGGGGCAGCCCAACGCCGCTGAGACACCAACTCGTTGAGGACATCCGTCAGAATTGTCGCCGTATCCATCCTCGTCCCCATCGCTCCATTCAGAAGGATTGTTCGGGAAGAGATCTCCATTGTATCCGGATGCATTATCACCATACCCATCACCGTCAGTGTCCGCCCACTGCGTACTGTCTGCAGGATATTCATCGTTGACGTTGTACCTCGTTACGATGCAGTCGTCGTGTTGGAGATATCCATACTCACCGTGCCCGCCTACATGACCCTCATGGCTCTCATCCCAGCAGTACCCGTGGTAGTCAAGTCCAGGCACAGTATAACCGTCTCCATCATGGTCGATGACGGGCTGTTTTGACCAGGTAAATGTGAGTGTGTGGGCTTGGGTTGACGAATACATGGTGTAGTAGCTCGAAACCGTCGCCACATGCTCCTGATGAAACGACACCTCATTCCTCAATTCAACATCAAAATCCCAGTACGTAATCGGCCCGTAATACGAAGGAATGATGTCCCAGTTATTTGGCCAAGACCCAAACTGCCGCCCCGATGTTGAAGGCAGGTGGTATGCGAATTGCATTTCCATTTCCAATACAATTTCTTCAAATGTTTCAACATCAAACGATGTGTGCTGATTGAGTACGTGTTCCCAGGAAGGCGTTTCATCCAAGCCGATGGAGAGGGCGTCGTCCCACGTAGCAGCGTGCACACCTACTCCGTCCACCTTGATCTGCAGCACGTTAATGTCGATGGCGCAACCCGCACAACCGTCATTGAAATCGATGAGAATCTTCCACTCTTCAGGGACAATATCCACGCAACCATCCCGGTCCAAATCAGCTTCCTGCGATGCAGGTTCAGTTGGACACGCATCGTCCCTGTTGGCTATGCCATCATCATCATCATCGTCCAGACAACCGTCCCTGTCAATGTCGTATTGAGCGGGAGCAGGCGACCAGAGACACGCATCGTCGATGTTGAACACCCCGTCTCCATCGTTATCTATGTAGTCGGTGGAATCGCGTTGAACGCCCTTCACCACGAGAGCAAAACCAACCGCATCCCCATCCAACCCAGTCGCCCCTTCTTCGCCACCCGGTTGAACGAAACGAGCAACGACATCAATATCCAGATAGGACGCGCCCGAAAGATAACTGTGCGGAATATCGAGGCCGACAACCGTTTCATTTGATGATGGGAAGGCCGTGGTGTTGTTGGTGTCGACAATGCCCGGGTAGAATTGCGTTGGTTCAAAACCCCCTTCCCGTTGATGGTCGGGCAACAGAATGGTCCCGTCTTCAAGGCGGACCCGGAGTTGCAAATCATCCACCATCGCCGGCTCAGGCTGTGCCGGGAAGGCCATGCGAATGCGAACATCCTCTCCGCCGATGAGCGCCAAACGTTGGGAAAACATATCGCCGGTTTGCAGGAACGGCCCAACGGCTCCGTCAAGCGGCGCACCGGTGTCAATCATACCAGATAGATTACCACTTTCTCCCTTGTTGGCCTCAAACCATTCCTCCACGCTACCTGATGTCAACCGATAACTGTCGTGAATCCACGTATCATCGGTTGGCGATTCAGCAAATCCATCAATGCTCGTTGGGTCAAATAAACGACTGAGGTTCAATGCCCCCCATCCATCGTAGGGGTTGTGCAGCTCATGAGTTTCCTCCCCTCCGTTTCGAACCTCTTCAGCCAATGGCGAAGCAGCCATCGCTAAGGATGCTCGCAAAAGTGATCCCGAGGGCGTGAACCCTTCACCGAGTTGAACCGAGGCACCCAATGGCGTAGATTCAGCCCACGTGGGTTTGATGTCGTTGAGATAATGTGGCGTGAGTGAAGTAAAGGCGGGAACGAGCCAACCATCCTCGTAGAGTTGCTGGATAACAGCCGTCGCTCCCGATGCATGGGGCGTCGACATGCTCGTTCCCGAGGATAAGCGGAGGTTGTTGTTGTTGGTGTCCCAGAAACCATCGGCTCCAGCGGATTGGATGTTTCCACCCGGTGCCAACACGAAGATTCCATCCGTTCCAGCTTCTGTAGGGCCGTAGGAAGAGGAGCCCCAACGCCCATTTTCAAGGGATTTGGTGGTGGCACCCACCGCCACGACGTTGCGCCCATTCGCAGGCTCGAGTACGCCCTCGCCACTGTTGCCAGGGGCGATGAGTGCCAGTGACCACGGCATCACTCGTGCATAGGCGTCAAATCGGGCCGTACGTTCGGTGTATTCGGTGGTATCGTCGCCCCATGAATTCGAATGAACAACGCCGCCGTAGGAGGAACTTTCCCACAACAAAGCGTCGACGTTCGGAGGCTCCCAGCCGCTGTTTGAGACGATGTCTTGGATAACCAATGTGGAACCGTGGGCTAAGGTGGAGCCGTTGCTTGGTTTGGTGCCTTGTCGATAACTCCCAATGTCATGACAGGCCAACGAACCGATGACGTGTGTTCCATGACGATAGTCACTGTGGCCGGGCGTGTCGTTTCCGTCAACACTTGTGTTCATGTAGAGGATTTTGCGATGGTCCGGGCCGAAAACCCCCACGGCGGGGAATGGTGCTCCGGCTTCAGCATGCTCACTGGTGTCCGTGGTCGCGTTTCGGAAGCAATCATGGTCGGCATCAA
>CALGEM010000088.1 GCA_937881505.1 uncultured euryarchaeote | reverse complement strand
TACATCGTCTTGGAGCGATTTGTGAACGTTCTTTTTCGCGTGCTCGCCTACATCGCCCCCCAGCATCAAGGACCAGGCGTTGGCTTGCACTGCATGTCGCTTGAGCTCAATGCTGTCCATGATGGGTGGGATGGCCACGTTGTGGAGTTTCCACGACTTTTTCCAATCCGCCTCGTTTTCGAGGACCCACTGGATTTTTGTGGGCTCCGAAGGGGGGCGTTGGGTGCGACCGAGTTTGGCAAATTGATGCATAACGGCGCGAATATGAGGGTGGCGTGGGTGCTGTTTTGCGAGGTTTTTGATAGCGTTGACCGCTGAGAGGTTCCGTCCACTGTCGTGGTTGAGAAGGGCCGCCACCAATTCTCCATGCGCCCATGTTTCACCCTCCATCGTGGCGAGGGTTCGTTCGAGGTGGTTGAGGGCGCGTTCGCTTTCCCCGTTCATACGCAGCCGAGCAAGTTCGGAAAGGTACATCGCTCGTTGCGCCGGTTGGCGAGGTGGTGTGGTGCGCAAGGGCACCTCGCCTTGCTCGAAGGCTTCTAACATCCGGATGTTGTCCTTGCGAAGCGGGTCGACACTCAGCATGGAAGCCCCTTGTTTACTCAGATGTCGCTGGCCGCTCAGCAGGCTTGCTGCCCAACGGATTCGTACAGCTTCCACATCGTTGTTATCGAGCAGTTCAAGGCGCGGTATCGCTTCTTTGTAGTCGCGTTGAGCAAGGCTTGTGGCGCACAAGACCAGTCGCGGGATTTGCGCGTCTCTGCCGCCCTGAAGGGCAAGGAGGTCAACCGCCAATTCTTCGGCTTCATCCCAGCGGCCAAGGCCACAATAGAGCAGCATTTTCGCTTGCGTATGACGAATCATGTCCAAGCCCACCAAGGTCGCTTCCCGATTCATCGTGGCGTCATCAAAGCGTTCAATGGCGGTGTTCCAATCGTCCTTGCCCAACAGTTCGCTGGTCGAGCGTTGTTTGAGGTAAATCATGTCGCTCATGCCTCGAAGCCGGGTACGGTCTTCGTCCATGGAGGAATCAAAGGTGATTTCACTAAGCTTTGTGGACCGTCGTCTCGACACCACCCAGACCACCAAAAACGCCACTTGACCGCCCGAGGCCAGCATCCACGTCAACTGTTCAAGCATGTCTTTTTCCAACACGGCACAGACGCTTCCTTCCCATGCACCACAAGCCTCGCCTTGCGGGAGGAACGTGGAATCCCAGAAGGTCACCATGGCAAGGGCCAGAAGCAGCATGGACTGGCCGGCAAATCCCGTGAAGCAAAAGTTCAGCACGTTGGCTTGTTGGATGGGTTCAGCACGCAATAACCGACTGTCTGCAAGGCGAATACCTCCCCATCCGGAAACGTCCTGTATATCGAGGAAGAGAATCCGAGCCACTTCGTAAACGAACAAGAAGCCGATGGCGGCGACGTTCAACAGCAGGAAGAGCAGGAGTGTGGTTACGATGGGCACCCGAATGCCAGCTTGTGGAATGTGGGAGAACAACTCGATGAGACCAAAGCCGAGCAACCCTCCTTCTTCCATGTAGGTTGATTGTATTCGGTACTCGGGGAGTTCCAACACGCGGTCCGAATGGACGAACATATCGGGGTTGTAGAGCAACAAGATCAGTGAAATGAGGGTGTTCACAGCGACGAACGGCATGGCGACCAAGTTCAGGTGAACCACTTGGGCGATGAACTGCTGTCGGGCGTTGGGTTTGTGGTTGTGGAAGGGTGATGCGCCTCCTTGAGCGATTTGTTGGGAGGACTGCTTGAGGGCGTGCCATGAAGAGCCCAAGATACGGCCATAGGCAAGAACGGCGGGGCTGAACGCCACCATCGCCATCATACTGTAGTGCGTGGTTTTGGAAACGCCCATGCTTTTGAGCACCTCGCCAACGGCCAACGCCAGCACCAACCAGGCCAAGGTGAGAGCGACATAGGAGGCGTTTCGTGTGTTTGAGTTGCTTTGCAGCGTTGCGCGGCTCACACCAAGCGGTTTGATGACTTGAGCGCCCAGTGAGGTGCCACTCGAAACAATGGCCGGGGCGACGATGAGGATGAGGGCAAAGGCTACGGAGGGTGCGTGGTAGCCGTTTGAGCCTCCTCCGCGGTAGTTGAAGAATTCAAAGAGCAGAACCAAACTTCCCATCAGCGCCATCAGGTAGGAGACGACGCCCAGCCGT
>CALGEM010000087.1 GCA_937881505.1 uncultured euryarchaeote | reverse complement strand
CTCCATGTCAAACCAAGACGGTGCAACACCCGAAGAAGGGGAATTGGTGGTTGCCACCATCACCACCGTCAAACAAAACGGCGCCTATGTTCTTCTCGATGAGTACGAGGGCATCGAGGGTTTCATTTTCATTGGAGAAATCGCCTCAGGCTGGGTCAAGAACATTCGAGGATTCGTCCGAGAGGGTCAGCGTGTCATTTGCAAGGTCATGCGAACCCGACGCGATGGGACCTCTCTAGAACTGTCCCTAAAATCCGTCTCAGAAGAACGCCGCCGAGACCGTCTCCAAGAATGGAAGAACGAACAGCGGGCTCACCAACTTCTCAAGGTTCTCGGCGAAAAGGTCGGATGGAACGAAGAGCAAGTGGCCGAGTATTCGGTTGAATTGACCGAAGCTTTCGGGGGCCTCTACACCGCTTTCGAAGAAGCGGCGATGCAAGAAGGCGCACTGCAGAATGCTGGCTTTGAGGGTGATTGGCTGGTAGCCTTCATCGAAATCGCCGTGGAGAACATCATCCCGCCCTTTGTTGAGGTCCGTGGTACCTTGACCTTGAGCATCAACGTCACCGACGGCGTTTCGGTGATTCGTTCGGCCTTGGAGGCGGCTGAAGCCCTCTCAAACGAAACCGAAGAAATCGATGTCAAGTGTTTCTATGACGGGGCACCTTCCTACCGTCTTGAACTCCGTGCACCGGATTTCAAGGTCGCCGAGACGATGTGGGAAGAAGCAACCCAAGCCGTTGTCAATCACATGACCGCTGCTGGCGGTGAAGCGACCGCAGAACGAGAGTGAGCACATGGCAAGGCAGCGCATGCAACAATGCCTCTCGTGTGGAGCCTTTTCACTGAAGACAACCTGTCCGTTGTGCGGTGAACGTGCTCAAGCCGCTGCTCCGTTGAAATGGTCACCCGAAGACCACCGAGCGGCTCTCCGCCGGAAGATGAACGGGGTTGAAGATCCAGATTGGCATGCACAACTCGCCACGTTGCCAAGCCTTGAGGACATGAAATCTCAAGTTGCTTCAGAAGAAGAGTGAAACGCGCAATCTCAGAAGGGCTCCAAATCAGGTTCCTTCGCCCCCCTGGCGTCTCAAACATTATACTGCGAGTTGCGTGGATTGGCCGATTATGTCCATGCATATTGAATGGCGAGGCAGCACCACCAAACTCCCCCCCGCTGCCACAGCCTTGGTCGCTTTCCCCGGCGTTGGGAAC
>CALGEM010000086.1 GCA_937881505.1 uncultured euryarchaeote | reverse complement strand
TGGTAGGCAGAGATTCAAAAAGCGCCTCTGCAAGCGCTGAGTATGGCACGGCGTGCCCCGCTGACGTTTCTGCTCGTGAGCATGATGCTCGCATGTGGGCTATCGGGTTGTTTGGGCGATGAGGCGCTTGATTTGCTTCCCGAAAAGAAGGGTGTGCCGGGGGGACTTACGCTGGCCTGTCTTCGCAGCAGCATGTACACTTCAATGGTCATCGAGATTGACCATGAACCCGGCTATCGCCCATTTACGAGCAGCACGGACATGTTGGTTGACCGGTTGGAGCAGGTGTGCGACAAACCGTCGGGAATATCCATCAAGTACTCAGAGGTCTCCTTTGACCACGAAGGTACATGGTCGGCGCAAGATGTACGAGACAAAGGATGGGAGACCAAAGACCAATCACCACGGGATGGGACGACGCTTTACTGGCAGGTCTTGTTCCCTGCAGGCACCTACGAAACCGATTCGGTACTGGGTGTCGCTGTTGATGCATCAACCGTGGCCTTGTTCAGCGACTCCATTGATGAAGCAGACGGACCGTTCGGTCGTCCATCCGTTGAGGATGTTGAGAACAGTGTTCTTGTTCACGAAGTTGGGCATCTGCTCGGTTTGGTCAATTTGGTCTACCAGTCACCGGTTGACCATGAAGACGACGAACATCCAGGTCATTCCAACAACGATGAATCCGTCATGTATTGGGCGGTTGAATCGGCCGACCTTTCCAACTTTATATTCGGCGAATTGCCCAATGAATTTGATGCCGACGACCTCGCCGATTTGGCTGGATTGGCCGATGGCAGCATTGCAATTCGGGATCAACTCTGGTCCTGAACCTGTCCCATGGCCGATACGGCATCTCGCCATGCATCGATGATGGACCACAGGTAGAGGCCAATCCACAACAGGACGGTGAAGGCGAGGGGTATTTGCAGGAATGACCATTCAAAGCCACGTCGGTGATTCCGATTGAAATGTTGGCCCAAAAACAAGAAGGGGACGGCAGCAAGCAAGGCAGCGACGAGTGGACGTAGCGCACCCCATGTCCCTACGCCAAAGGTGATTTCTCTCCAAATCTCCTTCACGATTCGGACGGGGAGGATACCTTTCTTGCTGGAGTCGGTTTCAGGAGTGAACTGCACCACCAACTCCTCTTCCATGAGGTGCGGTGTGCTCCACTCTTTGTCAAGATGACGCAGGTAAACAGGGAGGATGTATCAAAAACCCGTGCGACTCTTGTTGAGCATGGACTCAAACCGTACGGTGCTCATTACCGGGTTTGAGCCCTTTGGAAGTCATGAGACCAACATCAGTCAACTCGTAGTTTCAAGGATGGCTGGCCCTCGCACCTTGGTTTGCCCTTGGACGAACGAATTTCTTCAGGTACATGTTGAGGTTGATGTCCTTCCGGTTGATTCCATGGGTGCTCAGCGAACAGCCGGCCGGCTTCACAAGGGAGAGCGATGGGACGCGATTCTTCATGTCGGCCTCTGCGATTCATGTGATGTGCCTCGCATTGAACGATTAGCACAGGACAAATTGAACATGCGGATGCCCGATAATGCAGGTCGTCTTGTGGTTGGAGCAACCCTGGATGGAGAAGGCGACCGAGGTTGTTGGGTGGACACAACCATTTGGAATCCAGCGGGTTTCCCGACTGCTTACACGCTCTCAACGGATGCAGGGGCCTACCTTTGCAACGAAACGTACCATGCAACGCTCAAAGCCTTGTGCGAGGCTGGAACGCAACGCCCGCTACCTCCCCCGGCCCTCTTCTTGCATTTACCCAGCGAGAAACACATGTCAATTGAAGATGGTGAGGCCTTCGTCGACGTTTGCGTTGCTCATCTCTTGCGCCCATATCAGGGTGAGCCGGTGCATGTCGTGGCCGCTGCTGTCTTGCACGATGATGGCTATCTGGTTGCACGACGGGGTCCTGAGGAAGCCGACGCCGGGCAATGGGAATTTCCAGGAGGCAAATGCGACCCCGGTGAGGATTGGAGCGAAGCCATCGCTCGGGAGTTGCAAGAAGAGCTTTCCCTTGAGGTCATCCCACGCCACCCTGTCGGTTCTTGGTACCGGCAACGGGATGGGGACGGGTTTGTGATTCACCTCGTCGCTTGTGACTTGGTTGACCGTGATGGCGCAGCCTCGTTAACGGTGCATGATGCCTCCATGTGGAGAGGAGCGTCATCGCCATCTCCACCTTCATGGGCCGGTCGAGATGGGGAGATGGATGCTTTTTTGCAAGACTGCATCAAATCCACGTAGATGACTCGCCGTCCTCATCCATCGAACGCTCGTCGTTGATGTGGCGAGGAACTTGACTCCTGCCAGCATGCCATGTAGCTGCCTGCAACCAATCACCTAGGCCCTTTCCTACGATGCTGATTTCAAACACGCCTCCAAGGGGCCTGTCTCCAGGGATGGGGAAGGCGATTTTTCCAGCGACAGCAGCCAAACGGGCGATGTGAAACGTTGTCATTTCCTCCTTCATGTTCAACGACATGGCGTCCAAGGCCGTGTCAAGAATTCGTTGCTCGTGAAGTTGGTTGAGAAAGGTCGCTAAGGAGAGGTCTTCAAAGGACCATGTTTGGTTTGAGGCTTGACCAAACGAAGGCTCATTTGGCAATTCGTCCACTGCGGCATCTGGGAAAATACGCTGCAGGGCCTCAAGCACCTTCTGGGGAGAATCGGCGCCAGAAAGCGTGGTGCGCACAACGGTGGCAAAGCCTTCACCCGTGCCCGTAAGTCGGAGACGAGAGCCTTCCATGCTTCGGGGAGGGGTTGCTCCTCAAAGAACATGCGGCATGCACCCTCGTTTGGCGAAGAGGTGAAAACCGCCTCGGTTCAGCCGAGCCCATGGGTGGAGGCCAGATGCCGGTGTTGGCCACGGTCATCCCTGTGCTCAACGAAGAGCGCTTCATCGAACGGTGCCTCAGGAGTTTACTCAACCAATCCCTCCCCGCCCCCCAACACATGATTTTGGTCCTCGATGGTGGCTCACAGGACGGCACCGTTGGTGTTGTTGAACGGCTTATCTCCGAACACCAAGGCGATGCATGGCCTCGGTTGGTTTTGGAAATGAACCCGCAAAGAACGGTCCCCCATGCGCGAAATCTTGCACTAACGATGCTGCCCGAGAGTGTGGAGTTCATGGTCGAGATGATCGGCCACGCAACGGTCGATGCTGACCACCTTGAGCAACGTCTTCTGGCTTGGGAGGCATGCAAAGCCGAGGCGCCAGAGGGTTTGGCAGGTGTCGGTGTTCGGGTTATTGAAGACGGGCATCAGCGTACCCGCATCGGCGATTGGGTCGAAGGTGCGCTTGCATCTCCCCTTGGTAGGAGCGGTGGTCAATTCAGTCAATTCAACAAGGCTGAACCGACCAACGTCCCTGCTTTTGCCATGCATCATCGCGAAGCGCTGTCTGCGGTTGGGGGTTGGGATGAAACGTTCATCACAAGCCAAGACAGCGACCTTTCCATGCGACTTTTGAAAGCAGGATATCGACTGTATCGCCACCCAGCGCCCACGGTAAAAATGCACAAGCGAAGCGGGCTCAAGCAGTGGTGGAAGATGGGTCACCGCTATGGTTTCTGGAGGACAAAGGTCCTGCTCAAACATCCCAAGCGTGCAAAATGGCAAGAATTTTTGCCGCTCACTGGTCTGTTGCTCTCCGCCGTGTTGTTCGGCCTTTCCTCGCCTTGGGCCTTGTTTCCGCTCCTCTTCTACGGCCTTGCGTTGATGGCCGGAGGAGCGCTTGAAGCCCTTCGTCAACGACGACCATCCTCTCTGTTTGGCGTCCCGTTTTGCCTCTTAATGCTTCATAGCAGTTTTTCCATCGGTCTTGTGGATGGTTTGCTTCGCAAAGGTCGCTTACCCAACGACCGTGGCTGAACACAAGAAGCCAATAGATACATGAGGGCCTCAGCGGACCACACAGGTGAAGCACATGGCAGAGAACAAGGGTCTCACCAGTCGCAGCTTGAGTGTGCTGCCACTCCTCTTGATGGGGGTGACCCATCTGTCCCTTCCTCCATTGCAGTCCATGTTTTCCATCGAGCCCATGCTCATGTACGCCTGGTACGCTGTTGCGATTCTTTTGGGCGTAGTGGTTTACCGTCGTTCCGGCGTGGTCAAAGACCATGAGTACAACCGTGCCAAAGCCATGAGGAAAATCAAGCATGTCTACGAGGCTGAAGAAGCGGGCGTTTGGTCAAGAGACGTTGCGCTTGATGGAACGATGGACCAACAAACGCAGATGGGTTTGTCTCGTTCAATTTCAGAAATTTCGGGTGAAGCTCCTGAAATGGAACTGGATGATGAGGCCAAGGTTGAGGTTCGCATGCTCAATGAAGCAGACCACATTGTAAAAGCCAATGCTCGTGTTTCTGGAAGCGCAAGTCTAGACGACGAGGCTATCACCGGCACCATCGGTGCCCAGCGAAAGGTGGGTCCGATGGACCGTTTTCTTGACAGCCTGTTTGGCCTCTTTGGCTTCGATAGCCGCGCTGACCGTGAAGCTGAGCGGCAGGCGAGGTTGCGCCAAGCGGCCACATCAGCCCCTGTGACCGCTCAGCGTCCTGTTGCACCTCTTCGCTTGAACAAATCCAACGACGATTCTGAAATCAACATGACGTCAATGAGCGATTCTGGTGGGGTTGAAACGGTTATGACCACCTCCGGACAGGTGAAAAGCGATGTTGACATTCCCTCTTCGGTCAAACAGGTTCCTGCGGTTTCGGAATCGCTGGAGAGCATGGCCATGATGGGGCAAGCACCCTCCGCCACCACACAAATTGCAACAACGGGGCCACAATGTCGAGGCTGTTCTGCTCCCGTTAGCCCAAGTGAACGCTTTTGTCCGCATTGTGGTCTTGACCTTTGAGAACGAGGCGTGAGGTTCAAAGCAGGTCCCTCATCGTGTTGAGCGAGGACGAGCCCATGACCGACAAACGAGACTACTACGAGGTCTTGGGTGTTGAAAAATCAGCCTCGGCCGGCGATTTGAAGAATGCCTTTCGACGATTGGCAAGAAAATATCATCCTGACCGAAGCACGGAGGAGGATGCTGAGGATCGTTTCAAAGAGATTCAAGAGGCCTACGCCGTCCTTTCTGACGATCAAAAACGTGCACATTACGACCGATTTGGTCATGACGGGCCACAGGGTTCTCCTTTCGGAGGATTCGGTGGGGGCATCAACATCAATCTCGAGGACATCCTTGGTGGCGACTTTTTCTCTTCCTTTTTCGGTGGGGGTTCCCGGCGAAGACAACAACGACGAGGCAACGATATCCTGCTTCGTCATTCGGTTGACCTCAAAGATGTATACTTGGGCAGCGAACAAGAGGTCGTGCTTGATTTGCCCGAGCCGTGTTCAACATGCGATGGCACTGGTGCAAAGGGTGGAGAACTCAAGACGTGCACCTCTTGTTCTGGGCAAGGTCAAGTTCGTGTCCGTCAACAAGTTGGTCCCTTCATCCAGGAATCTGTTCAAGCCTGTCAGGACTGCAGTGGCCGTGGCAAGGTAGCTGAACACCCATGTGATGCCTGCAATGGGCGAGGGCAGGAGATGAAATCCAACACCTTGCGTTTCAATGTTCCAGAAGGAGCAGAGGCAGGAACACGGCTACGAATGCGAGGAAAGGGCGAACCTGCACCACGCGGCGTTGGCGAAGCAGGTGATCTCTTCATCGAGCTTGAAATTGAACCGCACCGATGGTTTGAGCGCTCGGGCTCCGACCTCATCATGTCCCTCCCGTTGGGTTATGCCGACCTTCTGTTGGGCACCACGGTTGAGCTTGAGCATCTTGATGGAAAACCCCTCGTCATCAAGGTGCCAGCCCACTCGAATTCCGGTGAGACCGTTGAAATTCGAAAGCGAGGATTGCCACGACAGCGAGGAGGGGGCCGAGGTGATGTTGTCGTCTTGCTCAAGTTGCACATGCCTAAGAAGGTCCCCAAGGCCGCCAAGAAGAGCCTGGAAGAACTACGAGGGGATCTCGCTCCAAAGGATACTGAGCAAAGTATTCTGGATGACACGAACGAGCGAAGGCGCTCATGAGTTCGCTTCGTTTCGTACTAACGATTCTGGAATCCGGGCCGCAAAGGGCTCGCCGTCCATGCGACCGTTGAGCTCAAGGTCAACTTGGGCGGCGGTCCCGTTCAATTCAACCACCAGATATGTCCGATGTCCGGGACCCATGGTGTCAAGGAACACCTCTTCACCTTGGAACAAGAAACGAGGTTCAACATGGACGACTTCGTAGGCTTCTCCTTCTGGGGCGTCAAAGCGAAGTGCAGCTAAGTCCCATGTGCCATTGATGACATGGACGCCAACCACGACAGGCCAAGCACCTTCCGTGGTTGCAAGCCGTTCGTCGACACTCCAAACGGCGAGGGCCACGTCTTCTGTTCGGTGCTCCAATCGTTGTGGACCCCATGCTTCGAGACCGTCCTGCCACTCAAGTTGAGCAACAGCGTGGAGCGCTTTGGCCATGTCGGTTCGGGCTTGCTTGACGTTGCTCTCTCCGCTGTCCAGGCGGGAGGTGTACCAAGCGAGCCGTTGCTTCTTTTCAGCAACAGATGCAGCGTAGGATTTTGACCGTTGAACGTGGACGATGAGGTACACGACGGGCAGAAGAAACAGGATGCCCATGAACCAACGTGCGATGTTGCCCCAGTAGACCGCATCATCGCTTGGGGGGAACCACGGTTCTTCCCCTTCATCGATGAGCGAATACGATGCTTGGAGAACATAGGTCCGTGGTTCAACATTCTCACCCCACAAATGAGGTGTGGCTTCAGAAGCATTCTGGAATCGAATCTGGAGGAAATGTGTGCCCCGGCCGACTTGAAGGCCAATCTTGAGTTGGTCACCAACCGGTTGCGTGATGTCGGTGGCGAGGGTCTCAGAGGTTGCTTGGTCCATGTCCCAGAGTTGCAATTCTAGGCCCTCGATGGGACCATCCACCACAAACTGGACGAAATGAATGGAGTCTTCCCATCCATCCACAACAAGTCGATAGGTATCGGTTGTGTCGTGGACGGCGAGCGTAAGCTGGCCACTCGTGGCTTCGGTTAAATTGAGGACGGGCCATGAGGTGTTGTCAACCTCGAGGTTATCGGGAAGGTGGGATGGTGCGTCAACATGGTTGTGGTCAGCGAAGCTCTCAAGGTGAACATCCAGAGAAAACACGGGGGTGTTGACGATGTGAATGCGACCGACCTCCACATCTGGGTAAGGGTAGACTGCGATCGTTTCACCGGCATGGAGAACATTGCTGGTCCCTTTGACCCAAGCGCCGTTGAGCAATTGGTCAACACTGACCTCAACGGTGCCGGCACGTGCTTGCAGGTGTAACGCCTCAACCTCGGACCAGTCAAAAGGCGAGGTCGTGTTGGCGTGGCCAAGGATGTTGACGCCTTGAGTCAAGTTCACTCCGACCAATGTTTCAACGGAGCGGTGGGGGTGAAGGAGCACTTGCGCCCCCCATATGGCGTGAGCGTCGTCTGTGGAGAGTCGAGCCACGAACCGACCGTCATCCGGGGCTGTCCAATAGGCTGCTGCAACAGGTTGTTGACCGTTCTGGGAAGAGGAGGCCGTGGACGAGAAATTCCCTGCAAGAACGTGTTCCTCATCGTCGGTCTGGTGATACATCTGCAGGTTGAAGGCATGGGTCGTGGCGACCCATTGCCATTCCAGCGTATCACCTTGCGAGGCGTTGAACACAAGGTATTCGGCCTCTGAGGCCTGGACATCACCCGCATGCAAGAACATCGCTTCGCTTGCGAGGTTGAGCTGAGAGGATAGGGAACCGGTTGACACATCAACACAATCGGCGGCTTGCACGCACACACCGAGATGAGCCGTTGAGGCCTCCGTTCCGGGTGAAGGGCGAACGGCGTGATGGTGCTCATCGTCAATGTCCTTGAGCACCATGAGCGTCACTGATTCAGCAGTGGTTGAAGACAAGGAGACTTCCAGGGTGGTCGTTTCTTCCACCTGAATGCTGAGCATGGACGTGCCGTGAGCGGTGGTGCTTGTGCCACCCGAGGTGTCGTCAACCTCAACGGTGCAAGATGAGCAGGACCAAGAGAGCAGAGCGGACGAATTCGATGCAACTTGGATGTGTACCAACACACTCTCTTCTGGCACGAGTTCAATGCTGTTCATGGCTTGGTCAAGCACAGCAGGCGTTTCGGTCTGGGCACCGGTGGAGGGCACCAATACCAGCATCAAGAGGGTGGTCAACAACACGGCTCGTGCTCTGCGAGACGACCAACCCATGATGTTGGGTAGGGGCGGGGTCTTTCAAATCCACCCCCGTTTGATGTTCAAACCCTTCAAGAAGCCAAGGCGTTAGCCCTGCTCATGGCCGATGTGCTGGGGCGTACCGTCTTGCATCGTGACCGTTATGCCCGTGTTTGGGGACTGGGAGACCGAAAAGCTGCGGCTGCCATGACGCCAACACTCGTGCTGATGGAAGACGATCCCTCCCTCCCCCTCGCCTATGCTGCATTCACCACCTCGAGCACATCCTCACTTCCCTCAACGCTCAGCGTGGGCTCTCGCGGAGCTTTTTCTCCGCCTGAATTCCAAGAAAACAGCCCTCACTATTCGGTCAATCTCGGCCATGTCCTTCCTCCTTCTCTTGAGGATGCAAATGCTGGTGAAGAGCAAGGAACGTCTTCTCTTTTACCCGTTTCTTGGCAGCGGATGAACCACGACGAAGGTTTGACAGACGCTACCCTCGCTCCAGAAATTGTTGTCCTTACCGACGCGCTTCAACTTGCGAGTCAACCCGGAAAACTTCCCCTTGCCTTGTTGACCCTGAAGCACCGATTCCCCGGTGCGCTCTTGTGGACGCCTGGACTTGGTGGTCCCGATAACGTGGGGGTCCTCGCCTCGATGGGCGTGGATGTGTTTGACTTGGCACGTTGCCGTGAAGCCGAGGCCAACGGTGTGCTCTTGACGGCCATGGGTCCACGCCTCCCTTTGCAGCATGAGGAGACCTCGTTGGAAGCCCAAGCCTATCATTTCATGAAAGCCTTGGATGAAGTGCGTTCGTCTGTGGAGCACGGAACTCTTCGTGGGCTGGCCGAAAAGCAAAGTTTGTCCAGCCCTCGACTGGTCGAACATCTTCGTCGGCATCAGGCGTTGATGTGTGAACGAGAAGGCAACCTTGCCTCGCACCATCCGGCAACGACCGAGTTTCCGTGTTATTCATCAAGCGCTCTTGTCGACCCGTTGGTTGAAGATTGGGAGCGGTTCATGACCCACGACTATGAGGCGCCAGAAAAAGTTCGAGACGTCATGATTTTCCTGCCTTGTTCGGCTCGAAAGCCCTACCGTCTGTCGAAATCTCACGGTCAGTTCTTTCGTGCCATCGCCTCAACTGGATGTCATGAGGTCATGATGACCTCCCCACTCGGCCTTGTGCCCCGAGATTTGGAGGATGTTTGGCCCGCAGCGAATTATGATGTACCTGTCACTGGAGACTGGTCGTCCGACGAACTCGCCCGTGTACGGCGAATGCTCACTTCACTTGTGGAACGATTTGGCTACAAACGGATCATCAACCACACGAACATGGACCTTGATTTCTTGGATATCGACGTGGTTGATACCCGTCACGGGCAAGGCGCAACACATTTCGACGCACTTCAGCGCTTGAGTGAGTCTGTCAAAGCCGCCGTGGCGGACTTTGGATTGCGAAATCAGAAGAACAACCAGCGATTGAAGGAGCATTTCATGAGCATCGCTCGCAAAACAACCGGCACGGACGCCTGGCTTGGACAGCTGAGTGTCAGAGGAAAGTTGCCTCGGTGGCGATTGGAACACAACGGGACACAGATGGCCGTTTGGTCCATTGACCGAAATGGATTTTCCTTTTCTCGTGCCGCCATCGATTGGCTTCACGAGCACAATGCTCTCCCCACCGTCCATCTGAAAGATGACGCTGCTTGGCGAGGTGATGTCTTTTCCCAGATGGTTGAACGGTTCGATGCTTCCATTCGCCTCGGCGACGACCTCCGCATCCTTCAGAACGGGGAAGTGGTAGGTTTGGCCCGGGCGGTAGCCCACGGTTGGGAGTGGGGAGGAACACCTGGGACCCTCGCCAAATCACATCAGCGAAAGAAAAAGGGCTGAGCAAGTCCTTGGCTCTCCTTTGGCGGAGTGATTAAGAAGGGGAGATAAGTCGGAAGGCCGCTTGGTGGTGTGATATGGCACGTATGTACAAGTCCCGAAAAGGTCAGAGTGGCTCTTCTCGCCCTCACGTCAAGGAAGCTCCAGAATGGTCGGAAACCGACAAAGACACGGTGCAGTCCCTCATTTTGGACTTGGCAAAGACCGGCCTCTCAACCGCTGAGATCGGCACGGTTTTGCGAGACAAGCACGCTGTCCCCAACGTTCGTCTCGTACTCGGCAAGCGCATTGGCCAAGTGCTGGCTGAAAACGACATGCTCGGCACCTACCCCGAGGACATGATGAACCTCATGCGCCAAGCCGTGGCCATCATCAACCACCTTGGCTCTGGAAACCACAAGGATATTCACAACAAGCGAGCCTTGGAAATCACGGAAGCAAAAATTCGCCGCCTTGCCTCGTATTACATCGCTGAAAAGCGCCTCCCAAGCGACTGGCGCTACAAGCGAGATGAATTGCGCTTGATGGTTGAGTGAGCGATTCTTCGCCACGAACACCTTCATGAGGAACCCTCCGTTCCTCTCTATTGTTCCCATGCGAGATGTGTTTGCCTCACCGATTTTTTCGCCGGTGTCATCCGCGCTCATCACCTACGGGGAGCGAATCAAGCAGGCTGATTTGCTCCACATCAGTGCCCCTGCTTCCCTTGAGGGCGTGCTGGCACTCGGTCAGTTGGAAGCGGCGTGTTTGGACCTCGGTCTCAAGTACCGACGTCGCCTCTACACCCCTCGCCACCATCTTCCACGAGATGCACCACCTGCATGGAGAGAGGAAACCAAGGGATTGACCGTCATCGCTGACGTTGAGGAGGCGACTTGGGAGGTGGGTGACCGCCTTGAATCAGATCACGTGCATCTCGTGCCGTTGAACACAAGCATTGAGATGGGCGAGAAAAACCGACGATTCAGCGGTGCTCTTGACCCTGTGGTTCAAGCCGGTGCCCTCGCCGCGTGGTTGGCACCAAACGGCCGAAGAGTGCGGAAGATGCGCCCATATATCTCGCTGGGTTTGTGGTTGCGCGGGGCCTTGGACGCCAGCATGGACCCTGTTCACACAACGATGCTGAACCACCTCAAGGAGGAAGGTACGGTACGAATCATTCCACTTCCGGAGGTAAGAGCTCCTTCACCCGGTATGATTCCCGGTCTTTCTGAGCGTCAACTCAAGCGTCTTTCGAAGGTGTGGGCCACCATGGATGTTGACCAGCGCAGTCTGGCGTTGAGTGAACTCCTTCTTCCGTGTTTATTGGAAAAGGACCTCTCGACACCACGCCTGGAAGAATTGGTTTGGCACCGAATGGTGGTTGGTGATGCAGAAATGGACCTTGCAAGCCAAGCACATGCCGTCAAAAAAGAATGGCCGGAGGACGAAACAGCATCGAAATTGTATGCCTCTACCCTGCTCGATGAGTGGTTGAGTTCGGGTTTGTTGAAATCCAGTCAATAAGCGACGGATTCAAACCGTTGAGGCCCCTGGGCTGGGTATGGCGATTGAACGATTGCTGACAGGGAACATCCAAAACCAACTCCAAGAGTTGATGTCAACCGAGGACTTGGTGATTGAAGCCTTCAAGGATTTGGTCAAGGACGAACTCAAAGCACATATTCGTGCCAAGGTCGACGAAGACCCCGAACTCAAGGCTGAGATCAAAGAGGCAGTTGCCTACTATTTCCATTCAAAAGCACGCAGTATTTACGCTGAATTGAAGGCTACTCGGGCTGCAACTCGGTTGGGCCTTCGCCTCCTCCCGGATGAATTGCAGGGAGAGGTTGGTGAAGCCTTGGTGACCTTGTTCGAAAAGGAACTTGGGGCCCTCCTTGAGAAGGCACTTTGAGCGTTTTTTCCTCACGGTCATGAGTTGAAGTTATGAGCCACTGGCTCTTGGACCGCTTGAGAACCAATGCGACAAGCCGTTCTTCTCACATTTGTTCTCGTGTTGACGGTTGCGTCACCGTTCCTTACGCATGTGGAAGCGAGCGATAGCGAAGACACCCTTGTGTGCTGTGATGCAGCGCCTGTTGATCTGTACCTCATTGGCAGTGATGCCAACAAGCGATTGACACCGTTCATCGCTGATTTAGCAGAAGACCCACAAAGTGTCAGTGTTGAAACTTCAATCACCTCGCAAGAGACCATTGGTCGTTGGCTCCTCCCGAACACTTGGGCGGGCACCGTTCCCTCCTCAACATGGGCGTTTTCCATCAATTACGAGGTCGCCAACGCTGCCGGTGTCCAACTGAACGCCACGGTCACGGTGAGCGTGGGTTCCAAAAGTTTCAGCGCAGAAACACAACCTGGTTCATCCTTCCTTGCCCAAGGCAAAGGCTCGCTCAGTCTTGACATTGATGTGGATTCCTTCTCCACCAGCGGCTCTTCCAACATCGAGGTTGAGTTAACCGTTCAGGCGGTGTTGTTCAGCGTACCTGCCGCTGATGCGAAGTTGGAATTTTTCTGGGGCAGCGAATCTGAGGATTCCAGTCTTGAGGCCACCATTCCCCTGCTTGATATTTTCATGGTTGAACCTGAGGTTGAAGGTTCCGATGTTTACCTCGCCGTTCGATTGGATTCACCCTGGGGCTTGACCACCTTGGCGATGGCTGAATCCATCATGCTGAAGGTCAACGGTGTTCCCGTTTCTGGCGACCCCATTGAAACGGCAGTTGGCGAAACGGTTCGGGTGACGTGGACATGGACGGGAGCTGCTGGCGGTGAAGAAACCATCAATGTCGAGGTTGAATTGCAATTCCAACCTGGTCAGCCGTCTCTACGCGGCTCCACAACCTACGCCATTGAGACCTTTGATACGGGCGGTGGAACCGGAACGTACTATCCTCCAGATGAACCATTGCGCACAGATGGTGGAGGAAGCAGCATGGTCCTCGACATCAGCATGACGCTTGAGCAGAAAGACGGCGGCCTCATGCTAGAACGGGTTACCACCATCACCGTCGACGACGAAATCGCCTTTTGGATGCGTTGGGGAATGGACCATATCGGGGATGAGAATCCTGCCCTGTCCCCCATGCTTCGGGCGTTTTCGGCTGGGCCAGTGACCGATGAAGACCGTGTCAGCCGCTTTGTTGAAGATGTTGAACTCGCAGAATTTGAACGTCAAATGGTCAACCTTGGGCCGATGTACATGAACGCTGGTTTGGGTTTGGATACCGAGGAATTACTGGGTGATTTCCGAGCGTTTAACGAATTGAAAATTGAGGTGGACCTCAACGGTCAATCCGCCGTTATCAACCACCCGGTGACCCTTCGCTTTTCAACCACAGAACTTGTAACCGACGGCAAGCGCATTGACCTGCTGAGAAATTTCATCGTCGTCCAACCCGCCCCGCTTTGGAGTGATTATTCGTTGACACTCGATGCCCGTTCATCGGCCCTCACAGCGCTAAGTAACAGCCGGGTTAAGGAATCCACGGCCTTCGACTTTTCCGTTTCTCGCTTGCCTTGGGGCGACCGCATTCACCTTGACGGTGAGGGGCTTGAACAGAGCGAAAACTTCGCTTTTGAGGCCCTGCCAACGAGCAATTTGATCTACGCTCCCCTCTCGCTTTCGGTGCTGACCTTGGTGGGGTTGCTGGGAGCCTTCGTTGTGGGTCTCCGGTTAACCCGTCATCGCCGTCGCTCCTACCTTTATCTCGAATTGGTTCTGGTGCCCTTCGTCCTTCTTGTGACCATGTTTGGATACCCACCGGTGTTCATCGGTACTGCCATAGGTGCAGTTGCGCTCATTTGGTTGGTGACCGCCATTGCGAGCCCTCGTCTTGTCGGGGGGCCGCGGGCAACGCTCCGCGCAAATCATCCGAAGATACCCTGCCCTGCATGCCAAACCATGAATGCCGTAACCACCGATGAACGTCCTCACCGATTCAACTGCGCCGGCTGCGGGCGTGTCATCAAACTGGTGGCTTAATCAAAGGTTGAGGCCCTTCAGGTTGTCAACGAGTTGAACGGCTTCTTGATAGTCTCCGGGTGAGAAGTATCCCACAAATTCTTGGTTCTCATCAACGGCCACAACGGCTTGTGGACTTCTGGTTTGGATGTCTGCAAGCACGGATTTGAGCGAATCCTTGAGTTCAACTTGCATGAAATCCATTTCCATGTATTCATGGCATTGGGCAGCCTCGCCATCAACACCTTCACTCATGGCCTTGATGAGTTGGCGTTGGCCGAGCACGCCTTTGACTCGCTGGTCATCGTCGAGAACCACAACGATGCCCCCCGATATGGTGAGCAATCGCTTTGCGGCTTCCTGGAGGGTATCGGCGACCCCCACCGTCATGTGTTCATCATCAAGCGTCAGGTCGGCCACCGTCTTTCCCATAACCTCACGAGGACGGTTGAGGGTTTTGGTTCTTGCTTCTCATTCGTCCTGAAGTTCTTCATGGCAGAGCATCAAACTTCCATCCTCCATGACGCGTGCATAACCGACACGCTCCAGTTGGACAATTGTTCCCGTTGGGTGCTTATGACGTTCCATCCGGCCCTCAATGCGGAAGCATGTGTCGTCTTTGGTGCCGACCAGCACACCTTCGGTGCTGTTTTGGTCGGATAACCAGTGCACGATGGGACGCTTATCGCTTCGTTCAATGCTTTCAAGTTGCGCCTCTCGATCGTGCAACGCAACATCAGCAAATTCCTTCAATCGAAGGTCCATTTTTTCGAGGTCATCACCTTCAAGCCACACCTTCCCGTTTTCGAGACTCCAACGACGCACACCCATGTTGGGGTGATTGGGGTGATGGGGTAACTCAAGGGTCGGTTCGTAATCACCAACCAGATCAAACGACACGGCATGTCGGACAAAAGACAACCGAGGGGCTTCGTCGTCAACGACCTTGGTGTTGTGGGCATAAAGGGTGGCCAATGGAACGGAAATGTCCTTTTGCGTGATGCCCAATTCGAGCCAAAAATTCCTCAGCGCAAGTGCTTGGGTTCCCCGTTTTCTAAGTCCAGCAAGGGTTGGGAGGCGAGGGTCATCCCAACCACTGTATTTTTCATCCTCAATATCCGTGCGCATTTGGGAAGTTGAGAAGCCACCCCATTCGTGGACTTTCACCCTCCCCCAATACATCGTCTCTGGATAGGTCCACCCAAAGTGCTCGTACAGCAGCGTTTGTTTACGGGTTGAATCCATCAGGTCTTTTCCTCGAATGATGTGAGTGACACCTTGGAGATGGTCTTCAACGGCACTCTGGAAGTCCAGCAAGGGCCACACCGTGTAGGTGGAACCAATCTCTGGTCGTGGGTGTGGGTGAGCATTGGTGTCTTGCAATCGAAGAGCAGGCCAATCACGAAGGGCTGGATTTTTGAGTGTCATGTCCGTTTTTACTCGGACAACAGCTTCTCCAGGCTTGAAATTTCCATTCAACATTCGTTTCCAAAACACCATGTTGTCTTGAGGCGTTTGTGTTCGGCACGGGCAGTTGGTTTTGGATACTCGAAATTCCTTGAATTCCTCTGCGCTGCAGCGACATACGTAGCCAAACCCTTGCTCCAACATGGTGGTGGCGTGTTCGTAGTAGGTCTCAATGCGGTCGGAGGCGATCACCACTCGGTCAGGTTTTCGCCCGATGAGCCATTCCGTTTCTTGCTGAATTTGCTCGTAGGCTTCGAGCATCGGTGGTTTGACTTTGGTATCGGTATCGTCGAAACGAAGGATGAATTCTCCCTCGTACATCTCTCGATACGTGCTGTTGATGACCAGCCCTCTGGCGTGGCCAAATGAAAGGGGGCCGTTGGGATTGGGGGCAAAGCGGAGAACCACCTTTCCCTTCGTGGCGTTGTTCAGGTCCGGAAGACCTTCTCGACGAGCTTTCGCTTCGCGCTTCTCCAATAAATGAGGTGCTTCTTTTTCCAGAACGGACCGTACCGCTTCCAATCCCTTTTCACTCGCCATGGTGTTGGCTTGACCAACCTCTTTGGCGACCAAGCCCGTTACGGCTTTCCCGTGTTGTTTGAGGTCTTCTCGCATACCCATAATTCGCCCAATGACCGAACCAACAGCGGCCTTTCCTTCGTATTCAAGGACGTTTTGCAGAGCAACATGCCGGATGAGGTTTAGCGTTTCATCGTCTGGCTTCCAATCCATCTCGCTCAGCCCAACCAAGGGACACCCCTTCAAGAAATGCGTGTATCTTCAGATTGGAAGAGGCGTTGTTGAACCGTGCGCTGTTGTCCTCTCACGGGTACATCTCCTTGGCGCTGAGCGGACCAAAACCGCTCAACCGTCGCCCAACCCCAACGAACATCAACGTCAATGCCTGATTGCAATATGAGGTCCCGCAGTGCTGCTTTGGTGTTTGGGTCGCTGGGGTAGCCTGAACCGACGTTGAAGCCCACTCGTGCCGCCATGGCAGCAATGCTTCGGTCTCGCTCCTCTTTGGCGAGAATGCTGGCCATGGCCACCACCGGATAGCGTGTGTCGGCCTTGTGTTCAGAGGTCATTCGGCTCTCAGGCCATGGCCATTGAGGCAAGTCAGCGAGAATCCGCTGAGTAAATCGTTGCGCATTCACATCGCAGGCATCGGCGAAAATCTGCACACCTTCCTTTGATGGAAGCGTTTCAAGCGCTTGACGGAAGCCATCGACTTCAAGCCAATTCAAACCCTTTCCCTGGAGCGCAAGGTCGATGGTTTCCGCAGAGAGGGTCACGGTGGTTCCGTACCAGCCGTGTTCCTTTTTGCCCTGGTTGAACCATGCCTCAATATCTCGTCGTCGAGCCGGCGTCAAATCTTTCGAATCCTTCACCCCTGCTTCAACGAGCAGCGATTCTTTTTCCTCGGGGATGCAGCAGATGCCGATGACCAACGGCCCGAGAACGGGTCCACGTCCAGCCTCATCAATGCCAACCAGCATGGTCTCGCCTCAAAACTCCAAATCGTCCACCGGTTCGTCGGGCGTATGGTTCACATCTGGGAGCGGTGTGTTTGTTTCCTGCTTCGGCAAGAGTTGATCGTTTTCTGCGAGTGGTTGATGCTGTTCACCCGCTTCAAGCGCAGCAAGCATGGCATCTGCCTGTGATTTGTTGGCTTCCTCTGTACGAGCATCGAGCACGATGGTTGCAGCGGACACGAGGTTGGTATCAACGGGAGCTTGACTTGGCTGAGAGGCTCCGTGTTGGTGCCGGAACATGGCTTCGTACGTTTCCTTTGGGACACTTTGGGTCGGCTGTACGGTTGTCGGTGGAAGTTCAGCCACTTCCTTTTCCCCGTATTGGCTCATCCAATCATCGGCTGAAGTTTCCGTTTGCTGGTAGGGTAAGGTGCCTTCTTCTTCGAGGCGCCGTTCTCGGTCAATGACCGCTTTGTAGATGATGACGCCTGCCAAAAGGATGCAGGTGACCACACCCCACCAAGCCTTCACATAGAGGCCAACAGTGTTGGCCATCCCACTCCAATCAATCCCGTCGTCAGAGTCGGGTTGGGGTTGCCACTCAACGCCGAGGTAGTCACCTGTGCTCGTGTGAATAAACGGGAGCTCAGGCGAGAGCCGGGAACGAATGGTGGTGTTGATGTAGACGGTGCCGTTACTCGTTTGGTCTTGAGGAAGTTGAACCCAGGCTCGTATGGTGAAGTTTGAATTGAGCGGGATGTCGTTGATTTCAAAGGAACGGGGGAATTCCACTCCGTCTTCGTAGACAGCGATGTCGGGCGGGATGAAGCCCATGTCAACAGAGTGACTCGATTGGAGTTGCACCGTCAAGCCGTCAACGGCGTTTCCTTCGTTGCGAACTTCCATGGCGATGGATAACCTTCCTTTGGCGTTGATCTGCTCCTCTACATTTCGGAAACTCCAATTGATGACCGGGGCGACTTTCATGGGAACATCGACATGGTCAACGGTTGCACCGGTGTCGTCCACCACCTCGATTGTGGACGTTCCGATGGTAAAGGCCATGGCTTCAGCAGATGCTTGGAGTGTCGCCGTTGCAAAGGTTTTGATTTCGTTTGGTTGGAGCAAGAGTGCCTCGCTGGGAAGACCAAGGCTGAACCCATCGGTTGTTCCCCCGTTTCGCAAGAGGAAGGTGTTGTATGAATTGCCGGTGTTCTGGACGCTCAGAACCACATCACATGTCTGATTTGGGGTAATGGCTAGACATCCATTTGCCTCGTATGTCAACAGGGCCGAAGAGGTACGGTTGATGACGACCTTTGTTTTGGCCTTGAGGGTGTTCGCTTTCGCACCACTGGCGAAAACCTGCAACTCAACATTCATCTCGCCTTGGAATTCATTTGGGGCTTGAAAACCGATTTCAATGATTCGTGATTCGTTGGGTTGGAGGACAACGTTTTCCAAACCGCCGAATAAGGCGACCACCCAACCGCTTGCGTTGAATCGGTCGGCAGGACTTGTGTTCGGAAGAGGGTCGCCCTCAGCGGTTAAGCCTTGGAGCGTGATGTTGAGCGTGTTGGGTGTGTTTCCAACATTGCGGACGATGGCATTGACGCGCACATCTTGGTTGGGAGCCACTTCGGTCGCTGTTTCAATCGCGTCGATGCTGACGTTTTTCTTCTCGTTCATCAAGAGGTCAAAGTTCCATGTTGAAACGGCCTTGTCCAGACCGGAAATCGCTGAGAGGGTGAACCTTGGGCCGGTCTGTGCGAGGGGTGCACCATCGATGACCGCAGGGACATCAACCCAGAGATAAACGTAGGAAAGCGTGTTTGGCGCCATGGTGATGTAGGCTTCTGTACCGTTCGTGTCGCCCATGTTCCAGCCCCAATTCCAACCGGAGGAGGTGTAGAGGTTGAAAGTGACATCATCGGTGGATGTGGCATTGTTGGTCACGTTCACAGCGACTGAGGTACGAACCAATTCATCAACCGTGAAGGCGATGTAATCATCAACGCCAAAGGAGAGGTTTGACCACGGTACGACATGAACGGTCATCACGACCGTCTCGTTCAATGACGCATCAAGGTCGCTGGTAATTGAAAACGAGACCGTGTATTCTTGCAATACAGCGGTGGCGTCCGCTCGAAGACCGAACGCCATTTGCTTGAGGTGGTTGGGTACCAAGAGTTCAGTTTTTGGCAACCCGACCGTGCTCAGTGAGCCTGGCAACGTCAAAGGCTCAACGGTGAAGGCTTGATTTTGGTCAGCTTTGTTGTGCACCGTTATGTAGGTGCCAACCGTTTCATTGCGATGAACATAGACTTCACTGGGTGCTGTAAACTCCATCAGGTCACCATCACGCCCCGCTGCTGTTTCTAGACCTGTCACAACGGGGAAGGCAAGGTGTGAGATGAACACGGCGAGGAGAAACGCCCACCTCATGTTTCTTGGTCGTCGCTCTCCCCTATCAATCACTCCCTTTGGTGAACAAGCACATGTCGGTGGCTTCATGAAGAAAAGGTCACTCGGAGGGCCATGCCACCG
>CALGEM010000085.1 GCA_937881505.1 uncultured euryarchaeote | reverse complement strand
GTTTGCAGTTTCATCCTGAAGTGAATGACTCGGAGTTCGGAAAGGAAATGTTCGAGAATTTTGTCGCCGTATGCCGTACTCGCCGTGATGGGTAATCCGCATGTCAACGCCAACCAAGCGGGATTTTGGACAGTACTTCACGCAGGACGCCGTTTGGCTTCGCCCTCATATCAAGACCCACATCCAGTCGCTTGGTGATACCTACACGTCCTGCGTAGACCCGTTTGCAGGTGATGGACACTTACTGGCTCTTGCCAGGGAGATGGGGTTCCAAATTCACGGGCACGACCTTGACCCGCGTCGCTGTGCTGACAACGGGTGGGGGGAGCCGAACGACTCCATTCGTCAGGTGATTCATTACGAGGGCGGCTTTGTTTTGACCAATCCGCCTTACCTAGCAAAGAATTCGGCAAAGCGACTTGATTCACCGATGGCTCGTTATTTCTCACCAGGATTTGTATCTACGATTGAACAAAAACACCTCAACGTGCTCGACGACCTCTTCAAACTCGCCATCGAACAAACTATCCAAACCTACGATGACTCAATCTGGATCGTTCCCGAATCTGGGATTCAAGATTTGGACCGTCTCCCGCACTGGAAAGCAAAACTTCACTCCATCACCATTCTCGAGGACAACCCCTTTGTCGATACTGAACACCCAGTGTGCGTGATGGTGTTCTCAACATCCAATCCCCTGCAAGAAGTGTGGAAAAATGACACCCTCTTGGGTACTTACAATGCGTTGCGCCAAGCTCACCTTCAAGCGCTTGAGGCCCCATCAACAGCGATTCAAATGACCTTCAACGACCCGGCTGGAACGTTGGGCTATCGTGCCGTGGACGGAACAAAGGAAGACGGTTCAATGCGAATCAAATTCTGCCTTGGCCACGAACTGGGCTATGACCGACAGCGAATCAAGGTGAGCAGCCGACACCTCACCTATATCTCAACGCAGGTTCCCGAAGCGATACTCACCTCGGTTATTGAGGAAGCAAACCGGCGAATAGAAGCATACAGAAGGACCACGCACGACGTTTTCCTGACCGCTTTCATGGGCAACACAAAAAATGGCCTCCGCCGGCGCCGACTTGATTATCACCTCTCGCGTCGGATGTTCAACGCCGCATTCCTCAGCGTCAGTGCTTCAGCGACTGCTGACGCCGAGGAAAATAAGGGAATTCAAGTAGAATAGAGTTAATATGGACAAAAGCCCCCCTAGAGATAATGTCCTCCCTGCGACGAACCACCTCTGGCCTGCTTGTAACCCTCCTTTTGGTCACGGCACTGTCACCGATTGCCTCGGTGCAAGCCGTTCCCGATGAACCTTCAGAATACTACTATGGCGTGGAATACGACTGGTCCAGCCTTGACAGCGACGTGCAAAACGTGACCGGCTTGGACATCCAAGAATTGTTCACCGAAATCATGGCGGACGCTGATGCAGCGGGCTTCAACCTCGACCTCGGTCAATTGACCACAGGCTCTACAAATGTCTATGTCCACCAAACCGAGGACATTACGCCTCAAACCATTCAAGATTTGGACGGCAACGATGTTCAGGTGTGGAGCCGAACCAGCGATGTGGTGCTTCGCCACGGACTCTTGTCCAACGCCATCATCATGACCGATTGGTCGGAGACCACTTTTGGGAGTTCGACCACCGGGTTTGACATTGACGTCATCGCCGAAGCGGAGAACGTGCTGACCGTTGACATGATTTACAAAGAGTACCTCAACGACCAATCTCAACTCATTGGCGCAGACATGGACATTGATATGACCGTGGGCAATGACATGAACCTTGGCATAGACATCACCCTTGAGGGCGACGGCGAGGAACTCAACGTTGACTTTGACACCGGTATGGACTTCAGCTATTCCATTGCCTCTCAGGCAGAGTGGCGCCTTGGCAACCCAAGCCCCATCTACGTCACCGCTGCTGCCAACGACCGCACACTTTGGGGGTGCGCCGACGAGGCTACAGAAGTCGGTGTGAGCGACATGGATCAGGGTGACAAGTATGTTGCAGACTTGTGCGGCATGGCCGACGGGTCTTACATTGGCTCGGCCGACTACAACGTTTACTTGACTGGATTGCCGATGGAAGAGTTCGGCTTTGATGCTGGGCAGTTCGACATTAGCATCAGCGACGAACTCACCAGTGAGGGTGACTACGAGGGCGACATCGGTATGGAAGATGTTGAATTCAACATGAACTCGGAAAGGCCGCTTGAGGTTGACCTTGGTGATGGAGCGACCATTGACGTCATGGCTTGCGAAACCTGCCCACCCGGTAATCCCGTCATGTTCATCATGATGGGCAATGTTCTGGTCCACGCCAGCGGATCCTTTGGTAAAGCGGTGGCAGATGATTTCCAAGCTGAAATTGAAGACTCCTTTGGGGAGATTCTCGAGAACTGGTTTGGTCTCAATGAAGGCGGCGACATGAATGATTACGACGACAGTGACAACTGGTTCATGTGCGACAGCGGCGAGATGATCGAGCCCTCGTGGGTGAACGACGGTGAAGAAGACTGCATGGATGGCTCGGACGAAGACGACTTCTACCTGAGTGGTGAAACTTCCAAAGACTGGGACAGCGACGAGGAATACTACAGTTTCAGCGGCCGCGTTGACGCCCCCACCCTTGGATTCGAAACTTCTGCCACCATCATGTGCTCTTACGACGACGAGTATCAAGAATTGACCATCGATAACGTGAATGATGGGTGGGATGACTGTGATGACGGCTCGGATGAATACGACAACGGCCACATCGAGACCTATGTCTGTTTGGACGGCTCAGAGATCTCCTTTGAACTTGTGAACGATGGAAGCAGCGATTGCGCAGACGCTTCGGATGAACCAGCCGACAACGAAGGCGATTGGTTCATGTGTGAAAATTATGACCAGATTCCATGGCAGTACATCAACGACGGCACGCAGCATTGCGAGGATGGCGATGATGAGCACGAAACTCGCCAGTCAGGTAATTTCTACTGCGATGACTACACCACGAACCTGGACTTTACCCTCGTTAACGACGGTACGGCCGACTGCGCAGACGGCAAAGACGAAGGGGAAGCCATCTTCTTCATGATGGACGCTTACATGAACGACGGCCAAGGCACCGTGCTTGCCTCGTTGGATGATGTTATGGCGTGTGCGTCATGGAACTGCGATGTTTCAATCAGCATTGACTCTGGCTGGATTTCAGTTGAAACTGCCGTTCCAGCGGGCATGGAGTACGGTGAGAACACGATGTGCGTCGGTGGAAGCATGACTGCTCCTGACGGCACCTTGCTGGTCTCCGCTGATGAAAACTGTGAATCGGACTGGGTCGGACCAGAAATCCGAGAGTGGGAGACCAATCTGTACAACGGGGGCGACAACACCCTCGATGTAACGGCCAGTGCCGGCACGGAGGGCGATTCCTACGACGATATCACGATGCATTGGGCTGTTTCTGATGCCGACAACGCGATCCTCGATCAGGGTAGTGTTGCGTTTAATGACGAATCCGAGGTGTCCACCGAGAACTACGTCGACATTGCTGGTGAGGGTGAATACTGCCTCTCCGTCGAATTGGTGGAGAACGGCAAAACCGATGCCTTTGACACACACAGAACTTGCATGACCGTTGAAGACGGCCCGCAAGTCAGTGAACGCATGGAAAAGATCGGTGGAGCTCTTGCAGAGTCCGGCCTCCAGAATGTCTTTGAGAACTTTGGCAACAACCTTGAGACCACCTTCCAAGAACTTGATGAGGACTACGAAGTCCCCGTCTTCCCTTACACCGACGCCATGTGGGCGCCCCTTTGGAGCAACGAGCACGCCACCATCGTTGGTGTTGGTGTGTACGCTTGGGACGAAGACGGCAACGCCTATGTCATCGCAGGACCGGAAACGGCTGGCTACAGTCAAGACCTACCCATGACCTTCGCCAGCATCCGCTACATCACCGGTGTGCCGGCACAGGAAGCACAGGCAGAAATGGCTGAGTTTGATGACCTCGAAGACATCGTTGATGTGGAAAACCATGACCTTTCAGAATTGGCTGACGACCTTGAAGCGGCAGGCGCCGACACCTCTGACCTCGGCCTTGGCGATGGTACAACTGACGAAACCACCGATGATGGCGAAACCACGCCACCAACGGCTGAGGATGTCGCTGAAGACAGTGGCTTGCTTCCCTTTGTCTCTCCACTGACCGTGATGGCCATGATTGGCCTTGCTGCGCTGGCTGGCAACCGCCGAGGCAGCGAGAACGAGTGAAGTCAAAAGGAAGAAGGGGGACGGAGCGCCGTGCTGCCACGGCCACGCCCGCATCGCGCATTTGGTGCGATTCGCCTTAGCGTGACTGCCTTTCTTGCCGTTCATGTCTTCATCTCCGCTTGGCTGGTCGCCACCGTTGAAGGTGTCTACACCGAAGGCAAGCCAGCACCTACAGAAGCCCATTCATTGGTCGCGATTGACAAAGACCGCACGATGATCGATGTAGAAATCAAAAAAGCGACATCGTTTTTCTTCTATGCACTCGAACGAGACGGCGATGCAAGCGTACCCGTCAATTCCTCAACCACATCAGAAAACACTACGGGAGACACTTCCGGCGACGAGGATGGGAGTGGCGATGACGAGAAGCGTGCCGGGGGCGATGAAGACTGGCTTTCAACCGGGCGCCAATCCATCAAGGTCGTCTTGGTCGTCTTGGTACTCAGTGAACTTCTGATGCTTTCCGGCTTCAAATGGCGCCACCACGTCCGAACACTTGCCTTTTTGGCAACGCTAACGGCGTTTGCCGTCGTTTTCCCTGCTTGCTACATGTTGGAGCTGAGCGGCGGCGAGGGGGATGAAAGCGACAATACGGCAACCAATACCCCAGGGGCCAACATCGAGACCGTTTCCTTTGTTCACACCAACGCCTCTTCTGACTTCTCTTTGGTTTGGCTGGGCATTGAGTTGGAGGCGGACTTTTCCGGTTATGACTTGGGCTTGGTTAAGCCCGAGAACCGAACGACCGTCGCAGCGCAGGTTCCTGAGGAAGGGAGCGAAGACGCCTCGTCCTTCATTGCGTTTGAATCGACGTTTGAAATTCAATTAGGCCAAAATCTCGACAGTCTGCTGGTGTTGCCGTTCATGTGGTACTTTTTGCCCGCCGTCAAGCCCCGGCAGCAAAGCAAGACACTCGTCAGTGTGGAAGACGAATGAGGTGGCGCCCACTCCGGGAATTGAACCCGGGTCGCAGGAATGACAATCCTGCATGATAACCTCTACACCAAGCGGGCAGTTGCATCCCTCCGGGGACGCAACCGCTATTTAAGCCGCGCCATGTGGGTGAAATGGGTGCCACCATGGCCAAACGGAAAACTTCTGCAGAAAAAGCACGGGATGATGAAGAACAATCCCAACTTGACAACATGTTAGGCGGCGCATTTGGGGATATTGAATCCCTTGAGAAGCCGGCTGAAGAAGTGGAAACACCAACCGAATCCGAGGACGAAGGTCCAGCCGCTGAAGAGGAGAATCAACCAACAGGCCCCCCAACCGGTCCTCCAACCGGCCCGCCTACTGGCCCTCCAAGTGGCCCCCCAACCGGCCCGCCTACTGGCCCACCAAGTGGTCCTCCATCAGGTCCACCCACTGGCCCACCAAGTGGTCCTCCATCAGGTCCACCCACTGGCCCCCCCTCGCCTCCTTCTGCCGAGCCCGCGGAGGAAGCACCGGAAGAGGAAGCCCAAGATGCACCCGCCGACGATGCCGAGGCTCCAGAATCCGAAAATTCCGAAGAAGCCGCACCCGAAGCACCTGATGAGGAGCCAGCAGCAGACTCAGCACCTGAAGCACCCGATGAAGAATCTGCATCGGAATCAGAAGCAGAAATTCCCGACGATGCTTCCGAGGAAACGCCAACTGAATCCGCTGACAAGGCCCCTGCCGGTGAAGAAGAAACAACAGCATCCGAATCGGCTGAGGAAGCAGCAGCACCCGTTGCACCGGACCAGGCCACCCTTGACCTGCTCGCGGAAAAAGAAGCGGAACTCGAACGCCTCCACATGGAGAATGCACGACTGCGTCAATCCGTGGTCGGAGCAACCGAAGTCATCGAAGAATTGGAAGAGCCACCAATGCCGCCTTTGGTTGAAGACAACATCGTCATCCCACCCTACATCGTCTCGGACTTTGTTCGCCTTGGCCGCCAACTCGACCGGGAACATTTGGTACGGGCCACGATGGGTTCGTTGGCGATGATTCATCCCGAGCAACCCGGCGTGATGATTTCCACGCGTCACATGGTCACGCTTCCACGAATGAACGAACGCAGCCTTTGTGCGGCCCCTCTCGGCTCCACCTCTCCACGGGGCGCTCCTACCGACTGGCACGTGCTCGAGGTCGTCCTTGCTTCGGTGTCCATGGTCACCGGCGGCCCCGCTGCGGCGATTCACATGCATGGCCCGCACACCACCGCGGCCAGCTGCGAGAAGGACCTTGTTTTGCTCACACCCATCGATGAGATCGGCAAACAGCACATTGGGAAGATCATCATCGTTGACCCCGACCCCGAACATCCCGAAGATTACCTTCGCCAAGTCGCAGAAGCCCTCAATCAGGGTGGCATGCGGTGCGTTGTCATCCGTGGCAATGGTGCCTACGCCGTTGGCGCAGATTTCGACCAAGCCTGGGCCAACGCCGCTATGGTTGAACACAGCATGCAAATCCACCTCCTTGCTCGACAAGCGAACCTGAAAACTTGACGACTTCATATACTCTCAGGAGTGTATGATATCGGAAGTGAGCGCAGTGTCCGGTTTCAGTTGTGTTGGCGACGAACCCCTCTCTGGGGAACAAAAAGTCGTTTCTTCATATACTGTAGGACAATCACTCACTCAAAGGTGAACACACATGGACCACAATACGAAATTTGACGTTGAAATTGCAGACGCATCTGGACACTCCACCGTTCAGATGACACAGAACGAAATTGCCGAGAAGGCCGCCCAAACTCAGGGCTCCTGGGTTTTCGTGAACAACCAGCTCGTCAGCGCCGCTGACATCGCTGACATGAACTTGGAAGCAGGCAGCCGCATTCGCTTGATGCCCGGCCTCGTTGGCGGCCAAGAAGGCCCCACCTTTGTTGTTCAAATCACTGACGGCACCGGTCATTCCGAAGTCGTCATGACCAAGGCCCAAATCGTGGAAAAGGCCACCCAAAACAACGAGTTGTGGGTGTTTGTCAACAACCAACTTGTCAACACCGCCGATCTTGTCGGCTTGGACATGGAAGCCGGCAGCAGCGTCCGCATGGCCCCCGGCCTCATCGGTGGCCAGGACGCCCCCACTTTCGACGTGGAAATTGCCGACGCCACCGGCCACTCCACCGTGCAGATGACCCAAGACGAACTCGTCGAAAAGGCTGGCCAAACTCAGGGGTCCTGGGTGTTTGTCAACAACCAACTCGTCAGCACCGCAGAAATTGCGAACATGAACTTGGAAGCAGGCAGCCGCATTCGCTTGATGCCCGGCCTCGTTGGTGGA
>CALGEM010000084.1 GCA_937881505.1 uncultured euryarchaeote | reverse complement strand
GTCCACGGAGAGTTTGCCCGTTTTGCCCGAGAGTAATTGCACGCTGACTTTACCGCCCAGCATCATGACCGAGTACGGAACGGGCACTTCCTGCACCAACTGGTCGCCTTCCCAACGGTAGGCTTCACCCGCATCGATGCGAACGGTGACCACCACGTCGCCTCGCTCGCCCTCTGGATGGTCGTGACCTTGGCCCTTGAGCGTCTTGGTCGTGCCGTGAACCACGCCCGCGTCCAGGCGCAGTTTGAGCGTGGTGCGCTTCGTTTCCATGCTCGTGCCTTGGCGCTTGAATCGCTTGTAGGAGAAGGTGAACTCACCGCCTTCTTCAGCCTGGGCCATCGTGATGTCCAATCCAACGTTGATGGTCGCTGCTTTGGGTTGCTGGCGAGGGGCTGACCTTGGGGGTTGACGGGGCATACCGCCCATACCGCCTCCGCCGCCGAACATTTGGCCGAGGATGTCTTCGAGGCCTCCACCGCCCATACCGCCGAAATTCATCGATGGTCCACCACGTCCGCGGCCGCCACCGCCGAACATGTTGCGCATCTGTTCCTGCTGGTCAAAATCACGTCGAGCCTCAGAAGTACCGATGGCGTCGTAAGCCGCTTGAACCTCCTTGAATTTCGCCTCTGCACCGGCGTCACCTTGGTTGCGGTCGGGATGGTACTGGCGGGCCAATTTGCGGAACGCACGCTTGATTTCCCCGTCGCTGGCCTGACGGCTCACCCCCAAGACCTCGTATGGGTTTCGTTCCGCCATCGGCCTTGCTGGACCTCTCGTCCCACATCAACCCTCCCATGAACATGGGACCCTCAAGGCCTCCGGGACGGGATGCGGAGCCGTTATAATGAGGGGGTTGGTGGCTCGGTAGGCTGAGGTTAGACCATGTCTGACGAATCGAACGCTAACAAGTCCTTTGAGATGAAGGTCCAAGAGCAGCAGGATAAGATTGAGGCGCAGTTCCGCAAGATTACCCGAGGCTCCTGGGCCCGTATCATCCGCATGGCGCGCAAGCCTTCGAAGCAAGAGTTCCGTCAAACGGCTATTATCTGTGGCATCGGACTCTTTGTGTTGGGAGCCATTGGGTTCGCCATCTTGGTGCTCATGGACAACTTCCTGCCTTGGTTGATTCACGATGTCTTTGGCATCGGCAACTGAATCGGAGCGTGATTGAAAATGACGGAAGCATTTGTGGCCTTTGTTCGCTTTGAAGAGAAATTGCTGTTGCTCAAGCGCAACAGTTCCACCGAGCACTTCCCCGACCTTTGGGACGGTGTTTGGGGCGTCGCTGACACTCCTGAAGAAGTGCTTGAGCGAGTTGCTCAGTCCACCGGCATCCCCGTTGACGACCTTTACTACCACGCCACCGGCCCCGAGCGCGGTATTGACATGGGTCGCAACCTCGTTGACGTCATGCCCATTCTCGTCGTCGCCAAGAGCAACGAAGTGACGCCCTCGGGCATCTACACCCGAGCCGAGTGGGTTGACCCCGGTACCATCAAGGATTACAACTGCATCTTCTCCGACATCGACATGGAAAACGCCCACGGTCTTTTCCGTGAGATGTACGGCAGCGTTGGTTCCTTCCTCTACATCGTCAAGACCGCCATCAACTCCGAGCAGCGAGTGGCTGACGAAATGTACGCTCGTCTTCACGGCAGCGGTTCGATGGTGGCCCTTCAGGGCGAGATCATGTCCATCCTCCACCCACCGGCCATGCGAGGCTACGTCTTCGTCGAGTCCAGTGCGCTTCACCACGTTGAGAAGCTCATCGGCCGCTCCGGTGGCCGCGATCCCTCGGCCCGCCGGGGTATCAACCAGTCCCCGCTCAAGAACGCCAAGAGTGTGCTTCCCGGTGAAGCCCCGCTTGAGGACATTTTGCCCTACTTGGAGCCCAAGGCCGTCACCAGCGGCATCGAGGTCGGCTGCATCGTCGAAATCGTCACGGGCGCCTTCAAGGGCGAGAAGGCTCGTATCACCAGCGTGTCCGAATCCAAGGAAGAGGTCAGCATGGAACTCTACGAGCAAATCATCCCGATGACGCTCAACATGCGTGGTGACCACGTCCGTGTCATCGAGCGCGTTGGCGAGTGATGGCCAATCAGTTGTCCTTTCGTCGCTTGAGTTCTAACTTTGCTTGGGCTACCACCTGTTCCTGAGATTTCTTTTTGGTCTTGGTGTTACCCAATGATGCAACCACCAATCCTGCGCCAATCATGATGAATCCAATCCCGAACAGTTCGGGGACAAGAACCCACACCATGAAACCAGTGAGAATCAATAACATCGCGAGCACGACGAGCTCGTGGTCGGCCGGAGGTGCCCGAACATTGGCCTCCGCTTTGATCGTATCATAGGCAAGGCGAACTTCTTTCTGGTACGCACTCGTTTGGGCTGAAGCAATCAATGCCAACACGAGACCGATGATGATTCCACCACAACAGGTGTTGAAGGCTTCCTCAAGATCCATCGAACCTTCCAAGCCCGTTATTGCCAGAATCGGTCCTCCGAGCAAAAAGACGGCGGCAATGTACGAGAGAGCCCTTCCGGGGTCGATCTGCGCATTGAGGGTCTCGTATCGCTCGATGGCACTCCCGAGTCCATCAGCGGTGTTCGTTACCGATTGTAGAGATGCTGTGTCATCGTTTTGAACAGGCACGATTTCCTCGACAGGCAGTGCAGTGCTTCCTTGAATGAGAATGGGTTGGGGTGGGCCTTGATGCTCGGCTTCCTCGTCCATAATGACCGTCGGGAACAAGAAGGTTTAGGCCTTCTTCCGGTTTCAATTCTAAATTGAATGTTTAGAACAATGTTTGTTGAACGGTCACGCAAAGGCGATGATGATCAACAAGCAAAGTGCGATTAAACCGACCACCAACAGAGCATTCAATCCTTGGTGATGGACGTCCTGCGGCGATGACTTCGTCGTTGAGTTATCAAATAGAGCGATGAAAAAGAGTTCAGGCATGCAACAGATCAGGACCGCCCCACATGCCTCCAATCCTCCGATGGCGATACAAAGCAACGCCACAGGAATGAAGCAGATAAAATACATGATTGAAAAGAGATGTGCGTCCGATGAAACTGGAATTTCCTTTTTGGTTTGCTTTGCGGGAGCAGCCACGGGCTCGGGCTGCTCCTCCAGCATGCTCGCCCAGAATGAATGGGTCTCGTCCCCATCGTCAATCCAGGGATTGTCAGACCTTGCCTCCAAGGCTGCTGAAGATGATCCCGTTTTCTTGTCCTCAAGTTGTTGATTGGCGATGACGACTGTTTTTGGTCGGGATTTCCTTGGTTGGCCTTTGCTTGCACCCAATACGAGGAAGAACATCCCAAACACGAGCGAGAAGGCGGCGAACATGCCGACGGCCTCCCGGTCAGTCTCGGGGACCAAATCAAGGAAGAGAAACAAGAGCATGAACGCGGCCAAAAGGCTCACACCAATGCGCAATTCAAGATGGCCGCCTGCAGGTGTATGTGGGGGCTCTACTGGTGTGACGGCTTTGACCGGCGGAGGAAGGCCTTCATCGTCAAGAGGGACTGACTGTTCAGCGTCCTCGGGTTGAGGGCCCTGAATGATGATGGTTTTCGGACGCAAGGTATCCGGGGGGCCATCGTTCATGATTAAAAAAACCATTTTTGAAGTTATAGATATTTTCCCGAATACCCCAACATCGTCCTTTGCGGAGGGGTGCGTTTCTAAACGCAATCAAGCCTCACTTTCCTTTCTTTTCGTGTGCTTCCAATACCTGAGCAAAGGCCCGTTTGATGTCTTTGTCGTAGGTCCATGCTGCGGACACGCCGGGAGTTAACAACAGGATGCCGACAATGCCTAAGGGGGGTATTTCAAAGAATAAACTGGCCAAAATGACAGCGCCACCAACCGTGTTGAGGGCGGGGTATTTCTTTGCCTCTTCCACGGGCGCGTTGGACATTTGAAGGGCGTCGGCTTTGGCGCTCTGGACGGTTTTTTTCCATCCAGAATGCTTGCTTTCAGCGACCAAAATAAGCACAACCCCGACCACTGCTGAAAAGCAGCAGAAGAACGCACCGTCGGTGAACAAAACATCGACGACGAGAAGGAGAAAAAGAGGGACGACGACCATGAGGAGAACGCCCACCGTGTACAAGCCGGCGGTGTTCGGCTTGTTTTCCTCAAGGAAACGAACCCTGGCGAGGGCTTCCTCAACAGGAGACATGTCTTGAGCACTCGTTGATGAGGTCGAGGTTGTTGTCGCAGAACTTTCTTGACCGACCTCGGTCGGCTCAATGATGGCGTTCCCCTGAATGACGACGGGTTGTGGGGGACCTAGATGCTCGGTTTCCTCGCCCATGACGGCGGACGGGAAACATGAGGTTTAGCCCTTCTTCCGATTTCAATTCCCAATCAAGTGTTTAGAACAATCTTTGCTGGATGGGTGGGCGCAGATTGTTTGCCTCTGTTGCTCACCTAATTTCATTGTAGGAATCAATAAGAAGGGGTGGTCTAAGGAATCAATATGCCGATGAAGCGGATTTTGAACTTCTTCGGCAGAGGGAATTTATTCACTCGGTTGAGAAACCAGATTTTGCTTTCCACCGAAACAAAACAATCTGCGATGACCGTCTCTCACAAAGAAGCCATGAAATGGTATGAGATTCGAAAACCTGCCTTCGAAGAGGTGGTCTCGGCCATCGCTCCATATGTTGACCAAGAGGCGGTCGTTTTTGACGTCGGCGCAAATGTTGGTTTTATCTCTCGTTTACTGGCCGAAAAAATTGATTTCAAGGGGTCGATGTATCTGTTCGAACCTCTTCCTCACCTCGCAAAGCTTTGCGAAGAAACTTTTCGCGACGCTTCCTATGAAGTCCATGTGTTTGATTATGGGCTGAGTGATAAGAATTCTGAAGTCGACCTCTTTGTCGCCAGCAACGGCAACCTTGGCTGGAATACAATTGTTGAATCCAAGGCATCGGACGACATGGAAAAAGTGCGCATTCAACTCAAAGATTTCAGAAACTGCAACATCGACGCGATACCGACCTTCATCAAAATCGACGTAGAAGGTTCCGAATATCTTGTTCTTCGAGGGATGCTCGACTCATTGAGAACGTGGATTCCTCGTCCCGTTATTCTGTGTGAAATCGGCTGGGGAACATCTCACCCTCATTGGGATGAGGAGTTGAAAGTGTTCAATGAGCTGAAAACAATCGGCTACTCCATCTGTGATCTGGAGGGTCAGGAGATTGATATAACGGCCCTTTCAAGCACGGCTGATGTCCTCTTCATTCCCAAATAGCCTTCCGACTAGAATGATTCATCCCAACGTCATCAAGGCCCTCGCATGAACATCGTCACCGCTTTTTTCTCGTGGTGAAGCACACCCACTTCTTCGAAGCCAAATCGGTGGTGGAACCGCACCGAGCCCGGGTTCGGAGGCTCCAAATTCACCTCGGCTGCCACCGGAATGTTCTGCTCGCCTGCGTGCCTTGCCACCTGTTCGTAGAGCAACGAGCCGACGCCTTCGTTTCGGTGCGCCTCGGCCACGGCAATGCGGTCCACGTAAAGGAAGGCCTCATAGCGCTGGTTGAACCAAGCATAATTCAGGCTTCCATAGGCGGTGGCCGGTGGCAAGCAGATGACGAAACCGAGCATTCCTCTGTTGTCAAACGCTCCTATGGAATATGATGCAAGGTCGAGCAGAGCGGCGAGTTCCTGGGGGGAGACCTGCCCAGTTCCGGGCAACCCCTCCTCGTTGATGACCCACATGGTCTCAACATCGTCAAGGGACAGGGTTCGGATGTCCATGACCGCCAAGCTCCCAATTTGGGATTCAAACCTTCTGCCAGTCCGTACCGTTCCACCATCGGTTCGTACCGTCGCTCATCACGCGCCAGGTGTAGCCGTTCTCGTCGGTCCACTGGTTGACGACGGTGGGCTCAGCAGGTGCTTCTGCCGCAGGTGCTGCTACTGGCTCAGGGCTCGCCACCACGGTTTCTGCCACGGCTTGAACGGGTTCGGGTTCGACCAGCGCACTGAGAGCGCTGTCGTCAACCGCCTGCGTCGCAACAGGTTGGGCGCTCATGTCGGGCATGGGCGTGGTTGCAGCGTAGGTTTGCACCGTTTCCATTGAGGAGGTTGTGCCAGCAGGTTGGGCGCTCATGTCGGGCATACCGACAGGAAGGCCGCCTGCGTCGAAGTCCTTGACCACCTCTTCGCCCTCAGCCATGCGCTTGCGCAGGACGACGACCACAGCGGCCGTGATGATGATCATGACCAAGCCGATGCCGATGAGCATGTTTCGTTGGGCTGCAGCAGCGGCTTCTTCTTCCTCCTTGGCGAGCTTGGCTTCGAGAACAGCCTGTTCGTTATCGCCCATGCCGTCGCCGTCCGAGTCCATCGTTTCTGAGGCGTCGTCGGGGAAGGCGTCGGCGTTGTTGCCCACACCATCGCCGTCGTTGTCGGCCCATTCGGTGCTGTCATCGGGGAAAACGTCGGCGTTCACGCCATCGGGGTTGTTGCCGTAGCCGTCGTTATCGTCGTCAGCCCATTGCGTGGCTTCGTTTGGAAAGAGGTCGGGGTTCGTTCCCTGAATGTTGTCGCCGTAGCCATCACCGTCCGTGTCGGTCGTTTGGGTTGCGTCGCTCGGGAAAGCATCGCCGTTATCACCAACATCATCGCCA
>CALGEM010000083.1 GCA_937881505.1 uncultured euryarchaeote | reverse complement strand
GGAACCGGGCGATGGCTCATCACCGCCTGGCATCGGTGATTATGGGCGATACCAGGTGCAGATGAATGGGAAAGGAGCCATCGTGAAGATGTTGCAGCGCCGCCTTGGTGTCGAGAAATCCAACACTGCATCGGTTGGTGATTCCATGGGCGATGTCGGCATGTTTGGCGAAAGTGGATGTGCAGTTTTGTTCAATCCTTGGGACGATCGGCCGAGGGAATTTGCGCATCATGTGATTGAGGAGAAGGACCTCCTCATCGTTCTCGACCTCATTTGCGAGCGCTTCGGCCTTCCCAAACCTTGATTGGGGAAGTTGGCAAATCAAAGGTCATGGTCGTTGACGACTTGATGTCCATCTGCCCGCATTGTGGATTTTTGCTCGGTGCATTCATCCCGGGGATGCCCTGCCCGATGTGTGGCGAAATCTTGCTCTAATCAAGGGGTAACGCGCCTTGAGGTTCGCGGGAAGGGAATGACTTCGCGGATATGGGTCGCACCTGCGAGCCAACTCACAACTCGGTCCACACCCAGTCCAAATCCGCCGTGAGGTACGCCGCCATAGGAACGTACATCGATGTAGAACTGATAGGGTTCGCGAGGCGTACCCTCTTCGTCAATACGCTGCAATATCTCTTCCTCGGACCATGTGCGTTCACCGCCTCCGATGATTTCTCCGTAGCCTTCCGGGGCCAGGAGGTCATGGCAGAGCACATAATTCTCGTCTTCAGGGTCCACGCGGTGGTAGAAGGGTTTGGCCACCTTGGGGTAGTGGGTCAAGAAGTGAGGGACATCAAAATCTTGCGTGAGGACTTTTTCTTTTGAGTAGTCCAAATCTTGGCCCCATTCAACGGCCACACCTTTGCCTTGAAGAATTTCAATGGCCTCATCGTAGCGCATCCGGGGGTAAGAATTGTCTGCATACCTAGCAATCAAATTTAAGTCGCGTTCAAGGTAAGTGAGTTCATCCTCACGTTCATCAAGGAGTGTCCTTGCAATGCTTCTCACCACGCCTTCTCCATGGGCCATGATGTCGTTGTTGGTGGCCCACGCCATCTCCATCTCAGCATGCCAGAACTCGGTCAAGTGTCGACGGGTTCGTGATTTTTCAGCACGGAATGAAGGTGCAATGGTGTACAAGCGTTCCAACGCTGGCATGGCAGCCTCGGCGTACAGTTGCCAGGATTGTGTGAGATAGGCTTGCTTGCCAAAATAGGGTACCTCGAACAAGGTAGACCCACCTTCAACAGCACCCGCCACGAAATTCGGTGCTTGGTATTCCAAGAAGTCGTGCCCTCGAAAGTAGGAATGAATGGCGCCGAAGGCTGAACTTCGGAGCTTCAACATGGTGGTGGCCCGCGTTGTTCGCAGGTAGAGGTGGCGATGGTTTAGGGTGTGCTCTGTCCCTCCATAGGTCAGTTCGCCATCTTCGTCTTCGACCAGCATGTCCGCCTCTGTGATGGGGAATGGACGTTCGGAATTGACAGCACCTACAATCTCCATTGATGAAATGAGAAGTTCATGCCCACCAGGTGCTTTTTCTGAGGTGGAGACAACCCCGGTCATCACGACACTGGTCTCGATCAGTACACCCTTGAGTTGCTGGAACATATCCTCGCCGAGGAGGTCGAGTTTACCGACACATTGTATGCTTCCGGTTGAATCGCGGAGAACGATAAATCGGAGTTTATTGCTGCCTCGTTCACGCTTTATCCAGCCCTTCAATTCAACTTCTTTGTCGTTGTATTTGCCGTTTTGCACATCGCCGATCCAGATGGTCTTGACCATGCTCTCACCAAGTTGCTCCACCTGTTCTGCCTATGTGAATGTCTCCCTCATGGAGCATCAAAACACGGGGTGAGTTCACGTATATCGTGCAAAGTGTCAAAACGGTCCCAGCGAACCAATTGCCGTGAGAAAGACAGCGGTCTACGCTTTGGGTGGCAACGCCTTGCAATCTCCTGGGGACGAAGGGGGTGACGCCAGTGAGGTGCTTGCTCGTGTCATGAGTGATGTCATCGACCTCCTCGAGATGGACTGGAGCGTGGTCATTACCCACGGAAACGGACCCCAGGTCGGCCACCTTCTTGCGATGGATGACCAACAAACGCAGGGTTTGGATTCATGGGTTGCTGCGACCCAAGGGATGATTGGACACGAATTGTCCATGCACCTTCAGGCAATTTTGGAACGTCGTCGCCGACCTGAACGAACGGCTGTCTTGTTGACGCGCGTCGAAGTGGACAAAAATGATGAAGCATTTGCGTGGCCGACAAAGCCGGTTGGTCCCGTGCTTTCTTCACAAACTGTCATGACGGCGGATTGGGATATTGCCGAAACGGTTCATGGTCCACGCAGGGTTGTTGCAAGCCCGTTGCCAATTCGTATCATGGAATTGGATGTCATCCAGCAACTTGTACAGTTGAACGCCGTCGTGATTTGTGGAGGCGGTGGAGGCGTGCCCACTGCCCGGCTTGACCAGCACCTTCAAGGCATGCCCGCTGTGGTTGACAAGGACCACTTCTCATCCTTACTTGCAAGGGACCTTGGTGCACACGCTCTCATCATCAGTACCGAAGCCGACGCCATCTATCGGAACTTTGGCACGGAAGATGCCCAGGCCATGAGACGATTGACGGTTCAAGACGCTCGTGCTTTAGGCGAAGCGGGTGAATTCCCGAAAGGTTCCATGGGTCCGAAAGTGGAGGCGCTTTGTCAATTTGCAGAGCAATCCGAGACCAATGCTGCGATTTTGTGCTCACCGGGTGATGTGCTCTTGGCTCTTCGAGGTGAGCGGGGCACGACCATTACCTCCATTTGATGGACGCTGGAAAAGAATCATGTTCTTATGGTTCCATCTTCTCGGGAGGGCCATGAAGACCCCCATCGTCGCCGAAGCCCACTGTGATGCTCCTTGTGGAGTGTACGACCCTGCCAGCGCCCGTATCGCCGCTGAAGCTGTCCAGTCCATGACCAAGAAAATGCTCGCCATGACATGCCCCGACACCTCCGACGGTGTCGCCATGGCCGCTTACATGAACACCATGGCTCGCTACGCCCTTGTCAAGGAAGAAGAAGCCCAAAAGTGCAAAGACGAACTCCTCGTTTTGTGGACGGATTTCTTCAAGCCTCAACATCTTGAATCCAATCCTGACCTGCACGACACCTTCTGGCACGCTGCCAAACTTTGCTCTGCTTGCAAGGTTGAAGTCTCAGCCGACCACGCCCAAGAACTCATGGATGCCTGTGAGGCCATTCACGAGATGTTCTGGGCTGCCAAGGGACGAGATGTCCCTTGGATTCGTGCTTCTTGAGGCCGGTACATGAACCGAAACTTGGATGTCCGCATCCAAGGCGATAGCATGTGGCCCACCTTCACTCACGGCCAAATGTTGACGTTTCAGGAAACTGATTCACAAACCACCTTCGAGGTCGGTGATGTTGTTTTGGCTCTTCACCCTTTGAAAATCGATGTCTTGATGGTCAAGCGAATTCACAGAATCGAGCCAGATGGTCGGCTGTTCTTGACCGGCGATCAGCCAGACCCAACATCAAGCGAAGATTCACACAATTTTGGCCCGGTGGCTGTGAGCAATGTACGGGCTCGTTGGACGGGATGAAGTTGGCGGGCCTGACGGGGTTCGAACCCGCGACCG
>CALGEM010000082.1 GCA_937881505.1 uncultured euryarchaeote | reverse complement strand
CCGATGGCACAGCCATTGACGCCAAACTGTTTGGCAAGGACAAGAAAGTGACCGACATCAACCACGTGATGGACCTTGAGAAGGCACTTCACCAAGTTGGCCCCGGTACCGGTCGTGAAGGTGATTTCGACGACGCCATTACCCTCGAGCCCGTGGACGGTGCTTACGTGTTCTCTTACGAGACCGACGGCAGCCTCGACCCGGTCACGGCATTCAACATGGCGCTGGACGAACTCAAGACTCGCTTTGAGGACCTCAGCGAAGACTTGGCTTCCGCCCTCGCTTGAAGACTTCAGCGCGGGGTTCATCAGCCTTGACCGCCTCGCTCAGTCCGATGACGTCCACGACCGTTCAGCGCTGCGGTGGACACATTACTCTCCTGTTCACCGTTGACAAATCCAATGCACTGATGCGAAGCCAAGGAAGCCGAGGTGCAGGATTTTCCATTCACCATGGTGTGGAAGTCAACGCCACGCTTCATCGCATTGACCTGGGCGATGCTTGGAAGATGAGCGGTGTCGCTCCCGACCAACCACGTCCCGCTCTAGAACCTAAGCCCTCGGTCATTTCAGTAGCCGATATGTACGGCGAGCATCTTGAGAACACCGAGTTGTACCTTGATTTTCTTGAGGCGTGCAGGGATGCTACGCTGCTTCGTCCAGAGGAATGGATGGAAATCAATGTTCGATTGGAATGCCCCACCAGCCAAGGGTTCGGAATGTCAGCGGCGGGGTTGGTCGGGCTTGGCAAAGCCGTTCACGCCTTGACCGGACGCGGGCGCTTGGTGCAGTACCTGAAAATCGCTCACCGAATTGAACGCGCACACGGCGCAGGCCTCGGGGATGTGCTCGGTGCAACGGTTGGGGGCGTTGAGTTACGAAGAGCCCCCGGTGCCCCAGGATGGCCAGGCGAAGCGGTGGGTTTTTCCTGCGACGCTGAGGTGTTGTTGATTTGGAATCCACACGAAGAGCGCCATACGTCCACCTACATCGACGACCCGGATTGGCAACGCTCCATCACCGAGGCAGGCAACGCTTGTGTTGATGCCTTGGCCTTAGGTCCATGGCATGTCGGACGTTGGCCCGATGTGTTGACGCAGTCTCGGCTCTTTGCGACACAGTCGGGCATGCTCGAGGAGGAAGAGCGCGCTCGGCTTTATCGCAGCGTGCTGGAAGCCGTTCAATCCATTGAGGCTCAAGCCACCCTCGCTGTCCGTCTGTGCATGTTGGGAAGTTCGGTGGTGGTTGTGCCTCGTCAACTGAATGAACCGATCGGGGAAGGCGATATGCAAGCGATTGCGGCCGAGGCCGAAGCGCTTGGGTTTGCGACGATGACCTCGTCGATTGCCGACCTCAATCCTCAGCTGTGAGTGCAGCGAGGTCGATGGGTCCAGCATCCAACATCAGCACGCCGGGAAGAAACAGGTTTTCTGAAAATCCATGGCGGAACATGATGGCTCCGCTACCCCATTCCTCAATGTAGCGATTCATTTGCTTCTTCATTTTCTTTCGTTGGAATTCAACATCAGCGCCGTAGAAATGCTTGGCATCAATCCACGCCACTGGCTGGTCGTTGATGTAGACATGGTCGAGGAAGAGAAGATCAGGTGTGCGCACAGGTCGACCCAGCAATTCGGATTGCTCCTTGACCATCTCAGGCTGACGGCGAAGCCGAATGCCTTGCGCCTCAAACCAATCCGCGAGGATGTCCTCAAACAAATCAGCCTTCACCTGCGTCTCGGATTGGTCAACGCTTGACACGCGGTCAGCCGCTTCAGCGGCTTCGAATTCGTCCTGCTCTCGTTGCTTCATAGAAGACGGGTTTCGCAGGCTGTCCTTGATTCGCTTCTTCGACCAACCCATGGCTTCCAACACCACCCTGAAGATGTTCATGGGCGGGAAATCGTACTGTTTTGACAGCGCCACCACCGAGGTTCCCGAGCGGTAATGGCGAGCCAGTTCTCGGGCCTTTGACTTCAATTTATGATGGGAATAGACCGTCTTCTGCTGAAGCAGAGCTGAACGGAGGGAGAGGGCTTGGTCGAGGGTCATCGCCTCGCCGTCCAGTGAGGAAGCGATTTCATCAACGCCTTCATCACTCAACCACCCAAATTCGCCTCGCTTCACGACAAAGGAAGCCACGCGCTCCTCCACCTTGAGGGGGACCGGTTCAGGTTTCCATGAGAGACGGAAGGTGCGAGGCGCATCCATGTCCTTGGGAAACGCCATGGGTAGGGGTGTGCGTTCAAATCGCTGTTCTGCTTCGGTGTTCATGGATTTGATTTCGGAAGCAAACCGTTCCATCTGATGTTCCCGCTTGGGACCCCCGTACCGTCGTTTCGATGAGCCTCCTCGGCGCTGATTGGAACGTCGGCGCGGCCGAGGTGATTCACCCATGATAACTCACCTCTGGCGACACTCAATGAAGGCTCCCCCGGTAAACGGCTGCACGACGGGTTCTTATGCGAGAGGCCGATGGTGAACCGATGCGTTTCAAGGCGTTTCTCACCGGCTTGGCCGCCTGCATGCTCCTCATGTTTCCACTTTCGGGGGTTGAGTGGCAACCTCAACCCACAATGGAAGAGGTCTCCCCCGTCAATCACAGCTCGCAAGATAACGAAAGCGGTTGGCTGGCCAGTGCAGGTGGTTCAAGTTACGAACGCATCCGAGGCATGGTCCCTCTCTCCAACGGCAGCATGATCATCGGCGGCATGTTTGAGCAAACCATTGATTTCCACGGGGACGTGATTGGCTTTTCGAGCGAAGATTCCACATTTGGCATTGACTTCTTTCTCGCTTGGCTGGATAAAAACGGCACCTGGACCAACACCATGGCGGGCACCAGCAGCGGACTTGACGGCATTGATGCCATGGGCCGACTCAGCGACGGTACCATCTTGGTGGCCGGTTCCTTTTGTGGCATGACCAAAGGTGACCCATGCAACATGACGCTGGGCGGCTTGCAGCCATTGAACAAATCAGCAGACGAACACGAAAATGCGGTGTTTTTGGCTGCCATGAACCCGTTTGGAGAATGGATTTGGGCAACGGCGTTTTCCAACCCGTTCCAAATATCCGTCATTGACCTCATGGTGCTCTCAAATGACCACATCCATCTCGCCCTTCTTCATCGAGACTCGCTTGCATCAGGTGATGATTTGGCTCCGGGAAGCATTTCAGAAGATTCCATTGCCATTCTCGTGCTCGATGAAAACGGTGCACCTCTCAACATGCACACCGTTTTTTCCAGTGAAAATTTGGACGCAACCGGTTCGCTCTGCCTCGATGGGTTTGGCCAAACTTACCTCGCTACCTCCTTCGTTGATTGGGTGAGTTTCGGCGACTACGCCTTGACCAGCGCGGGTGGCGCCAACATCGCCGTTGGCCAGTACAATTCTGGGGGTTGGTTGTGGGCCTCAGGCGCTGGGGGCCCCAGTGATGCCACCGTGACCGATTGCGCTGGCCGTTCAGACGGTGGGGTTGCCATCGTCGGTGATTTCCTTCAGAACATGACCTTTGGCGACCTTGAAGTGGCATCTGCTGTTTGGGTTGACTTCTACGAAGCTCACATCGCCTCAAACGGCACCTGGTTGCACGCCACCGGCTTTGGTGGCAACGGCGCAGACCACGCCGTCGCCCTTCTCCTGACCGAGCAAGGCGATTCCATCGTGGCCGGAAAATCCACTGGGTCGTTGACCCTTGGTGAATTCACCTTAACCGATCTTGATGGCATCAACGACGGTAACCACCACGATGTCTTCCTCGGACAGCGCCAAGCCAACGGCGGGTGGGATTGGGCTCTTTCCGCCGGTGGCCAAGGCGACGACATTCCTGATACGCTCGCCATGAGTTCAACCGGTTCACCGGTCGTTTCATTCATCTCCAACAACGACGGCGTCTACGGTACACACGCCTTTGACCAACGTCAACAATACGACATGGGTCTGTGGTTGTACGAAACCGACTTGGATCTTGACGGTGTTTTGGACGGTGTGGACAATTGTCCAAAACTGGCCAACAGTGACCAAGCGAACTTGGATTGGGACGCCTTTGGCGATGCATGTGACGACGACATCGACGGTGACAGTGTGCTGAATGAAGACGACGATTGTCCCTCCGGCGACATGGGTTGGGCTGCCAACAGCGCGTCGGACCACGACAGTGACGGTTGCAGGGATTTGACCGAGGATTTGGATGATGACGAGGACGGTATCTTTGACGAATACGATCTCTGTCCTAAAGGCCCTGTTGGCTGGGTGTCCACCGAAGAAAACGACATTGAATCGGATGGTTGCTCAGATGAAGACAACGATAACGACGGTTTTGTGGACCAAGCGGACAACTGCCCAGCGATGGCCAACCCCACCCAAGCCGATCTGGATAACGACGGTGTAGGGGATGCTTGCGACCTCGACAAGGACGGCGACGGCATCTCCATTCCCGACGACAACTGCCCCAACGACATCAATTCGTGGATTTCGTTCACTTGGAACGATTACGACGGTGATGGCTGCTTGGACGAGGACGCTGATGACGATGATGATGATGACGCTGTGCTCGATATCAACGACGCATGCCCAATGGGTGAGAAAAACTGGGGTGATGAGGCAGCGACCTTCGACCACGATGGCGACGGATGCCATGACGACCTAGAAGACGACGACGACGATGCGGACGGTGTCAAAGACCCGATTGACCGATGCCCACGAGGGCTCATCGGTGCTGCACAGGCTGGACAAGACAACGACGGCGACGGCTGCATTGATGCGGTTGAGGACGATGATGACGACCAAGATGGCGTACTCGACCCGCTTGACCGATGTGCAAACACGGACCCTTCAGAGCAAGTTTCCTCCAACGGATGCAGTCAATACCAACTCGATGACGACAACGACGGTGTATTCAACGCCTACGATTTCTGTTTGGATTCGCCGCTCAATGCTGTGGTTGACGAGCGAGGTTGCGCCACCGGCACCCTCACGCCATCAGGTGAAGCGGACAGCGGAGGATTTGGTTTGGCGGGCATGATGTTCCTGCTCACCGGAGCCATTGTGGTCTACGCCATTTATCTCAACAACAAGCGACCAGGGCCTCCTCTGCCCAAAACACCGGTTGGGTTTGATACTCCACCTCCCCGTCCGGCGATGGAAGAGGAATGATCACGCGTAGACGACGGCAGGCGACAAGGGCATGGCTGAGCCTGCTCGGCCCGTGTCATCGGCATCGCTTTCTCCAAGCACGATGATAACCTCGGAGAGTTGGAGCTCGTCTGCGATGAAGGCCGAGGCCGCTGAAAGAACCGATGTTTCATCCAAAGCAGAACAAATTACGGCTCGAGAAGCATCGTCCCACTTGAAGACTTGAGGGAGCATTTTCTTGCCCCAGAAGCCCATCATCTCACCCTTGCGCTCGCCTTGAGCCAGCGGGAGTTCCTGGAGCACGGGGATGAACTGCTTTGGATGACCACCTTCGCCGATGAAGGACAGCGCAGCCGTTGCCATCTCACGCTTCCATTCGGGTGAGACCACGAAGGTCGCTTTGCTCGCCGGTCCACCGAGATGGCGCTCGGCCACGTTGCGAACTTTTCGGGCTTGGTCAAGGACATCACGGATGTACTGTTCACCTGACAAGGTCAACACCTGGGCTTCACTGAGCGGTTCGGGAAGCGAGAGGTTGCTTCCAGCGACAAGACCTGAGGTAGAAGAGAGCGATGCCCACCATTCTTCAGCCAAGTGAGGGGTTGAGACCGAGACCATTTGCGCCCACAACGGAAGCCAACGTTCGGCAACAGCAAGGTTGCCTCCGCCTCGGCGGACATACCAGTTGATGTCCTTGATGACCTCATAGTGAGAGATTTCCACCGCTCGACGCAAGTCGTAGGTCTCCATGGCCTCAGTGAATTCATGAACGCGCTGCGCGAAACGTGCCTCCAACCAGCCGTCCATGGGTGAAACGGCTTCGGGCCAAGCCAACAGTTGCTCTGGCATGCCTCGCATTTGCACCATCACGCGATGATTGGCGTCAAGCGCAGCGTCAGACCAGTCCATGCCGGCCGTTGGGTTTGCTGCGAAGAGAATGAACAGCCGAACAGTGTCTGCACCGTAGCGTTCAATCATTTCCTCGGGCGAGACGGTGTTGCCCAGCGACTTGCTCATTTTGGCGGAGCGAGAGCCAAGTTCACTGTTGCAGTGGGGGCAGGGTTGACCCTCATGGATGGTCGGAAGGGTAATGCCACAAGGCTGGCAGAAGGGCGCCGCCTTGTTGACCATGCCCTGGCAAAGCAATTCGTTGAACGGTTCATCAACGTCCACCAAACCAAGGTCGCGAAGCGCTTTGGTCATGAAGCGGGCGTAGATGAGGTGCATCTGAGCGTGCTCGATGCCGCCGCAGTAGAAATCCACGTTCATCCAGTGGTTGGCAATCGTCTTCCCAAACGCCTCTTCGTCGTTGAGGGCATCCGTGTAGCGAAGGAAATACCACGAGGAATCGATGAAGGTGTCCATGGTGTCGGTCTCTCGGCGGGCGAGTTTACCGCAACTTGGGCAATCCACGTTC
>CALGEM010000081.1 GCA_937881505.1 uncultured euryarchaeote | reverse complement strand
GTCTTGAAGCCACGGAAGACGATGTGCTGCTTTCAACCCACGACCTGCTGGCCTGGTTGCAAAAGAACGGCATCACGAAGACGTGGTTGGTTGGTACAGAAGGCATGCGCAGCATGCTCGAAGCGATCGGGGTGGAGACGGAAAGTGCAACCCCCGAATATGTTGTGCTGGGTTACGACACGGAGTTAACCTACGAGAAGATCGCTCAAGCCAGCATCCACATGCATGCAGGTGTGCCGCTCGTCGCCAGTCATCCCGACATGGTCTGCCCCAGTCCTGACGGTGGTTTGCCCGATGTCGGCGCCTATCTTGCCATGTTCAAAGCGACCACCGGTGTGGACCCTGAACACATCACGGGCAAACCCAACGCCGGCATGATTCTTCACAAAATCGAAGCGCTTGGGCTGCAACCAGAACGCTGCGCTATGGTGGGAGACCGGCTCTATACGGACATGGCGATGGCGACACGCGCAGGCGTTGTGGGGGTTCTCGTCCTTTCCGGCGAGGCAACGCAAGCCGATGTTGACGCATTGCCCGCTGGGGCTGAACAACGACCCTCCATCATTGTCGGCAGCGTGGATGAACTCTTGCGGTGAACAGCATGAAGCTCTCCCAACGTTGGAAATGGTGGCGGGAACGACGACGCCATCATCCTCCCGACGACATTCATCGTGCCGGTGAGTTGGCTGAGCAGCGGCTTGCGAAAATCAGCCGCGCTGCGGGAAAAAGGAACGGTTGGCACGTCTTTGAATCCGTGCGCATACCCGATGCTGAGCAAGGTGGAAAGCGAGAAATCGACTTGGTCATCGTCGGTGGAAACACATTGCTCGTGGTTGAGCAAAAACACTGGTCGGGGTCCTTTGAAATCAACGCTGAGGAGGAATTCATTCAACACCGGAAGAACGGGACAACCCACAATCACAGCACCGTCAACCAGCGCATTGCTCGGAAGTCTCGGATGCTCGTGGCGATGCACAATGAGCGCGTGGGCAAGGATGACGGTGTTGATGTGCGGCTGGTGCTGGCCTTTACCAATCGAAATTTGGATTGGCCTTCCAACGTCATGGACCTCGGCAGCATCGTCAAGGATGAGGCTGGCTTCATCGGCCTCCTGGAAGATGAAAACCCCGGTGAACTCAACCAGACCCTCTTGGAAACGTTGCAGGGTTTTGGCACCTGGGATGAAGTGGAGTTGAACGGCGGACTGATGTGCAAAGGCGATGTGTTGGATTTGGGACTGGGTGATGCTGTTGTTGAATGGCAGACTGGACGAAGGGTCCCTTTGAAGGGTTCAATGACGCATCCCAAGGGCTTCCTCTCGCTGTTCACTGCTCCACCAAGTCAACTCCGTCTGCAGGCGGGCGAACGCCACATGGAAGCAAAACTCCCGTTTGGAAAAACGCTGAAAATGCATGTCGTCGGCCAAAAAAATCCAGAAGAGATCCCCTGGTCAACCGTTGCTGCGCTCAACCTCTCCACCCCTTCGTTGAACGATGAATTGGGTCAACGCCTTGAGAAGCCTTGAAGCACTTAGCAACGAGGCCCCCTCTCATGGCAGCGATGTGGATTGAAGCCATCGGCCTGGTGGCCGGTGCATTGGGCATCGTCGCGTGGATTCCACAAATTCGAGACGTTTGGGTTCACGAACGGCACGAAGGCATCTCCCTCACCACCTTCAGCGTGGTCACGCTGGCGCTGGCCTTGTGGCTCATTTACGGGATCCTCGTCGAGTCGCTGGCGATGATCGTCGCCAACGTGTTCACCTTGGTCGTCATCCTTGCGGTCCTCATCGGCGTGCGCCGATTGCGGCTGCGCGAAGCAGCGGCGTGAGTCTCAACAAACCGACTTCGTGGTCGAGATGATCACAGAGCCGATCTTGTAGGGGTCACCGTTGGAGGCAGGTCGGCGGTCTTCCAGTCGGCCGACCCAACCGTCGGTGGGGACGGAGGCAGGAACACGAATCGATGCACCACGGTCAGAGACGCCGTAGGAGAACTGGTCGATGGATTGCGTCTCGTGGAGACCCGTCAAACGCTCTTCGTTGTGAGCACCGTAGACGGCCATGTGCTTCTCGATGTTTTGACCAAAAGCTTCGCAGATGCTGTCAAAGAGTTCCTTGCCACCCTTGTCGCGCATGGCGCCGTTGGAGAAGTTGGCGTGCATACCTGAACCGTTCCAGTCGCCCTTGATGGGTTTTGGATGGTATTCGATGTAGTAGCCGTAGCTCTCGGTCAAGCGGTCGAGGAGGTAGCGGGCGACCCAGAGTTCGTCGCCGGCTTGCTTGGCGCCCTTGGCGAAGATTTGGAATTCCCACTGGCCACAGGCCACTTCTTGGTTGATGCCTTCGAAGTTGATGCCAGCCTCAAGACAGAGGTCGGCGTGCTCTTCAACGAGGGCTCGACCGTGGGTGTTCTTTCCACCTACGGAACAGTAGTAGAGGCCTTGTGGACCAGGGTAGCCACCCACAGGGAAACCGAGAGGAAGTTGTGTGTCAACGTCCATGATGAAGTATTCCTGCTCGTAGCCGAACCAGAAATCGTTGTCATCGTCATCGATGGTTGCACGGCCGTTGCTAACGTGCGGTGTGCCGTCAGGGTTGAGGACCTCGCACATAACGAGGTAACCGTTCACGCGCTGGGGATCGGGAAAGATGTTCACGGGCTTCAGCAGGCAGTCGGAGGAGCTACCATCGGCTTGCAAGGTGGACGAACCGTCAAACATCCACATGGGGCACTCTTCAACCGTGCCACCAAAGTTTGAGCGCACCATCGTTTTGCTGCGCATGTTCTGCGTTGGTTCATATCCGTCGAGCCAAATGTACTCCAGTTTTGCTTTGTCTATCATGGGTATCACTCGCGTCGCTATGAGGACGGTATATGAATCATACGCCTAGTAATTTTGTTAAATTTTGAATCATTCGTCCAAAAAAAGAATCATTTATTGTGTTAATGCCTGCTATCTTGCTGGCGAGTTTGTATACCTGTTGACAATTGCGCGGTTGGAAGTTTATTTTTCGCGCAGATGCTCAATTCCTGCATCGAGGAGTAGAAACGCGACGAAACGCGCCGCCGGGATGCTTACTGGTTGTTGGCAGCGTCTTCACCCTGCGGGGTGATGAGAATGGTGGAGCCGTCTCGGTCGATGACAGGAAGCGTTAGTTCGCCTGAGTTCACTGTGATAGGACAGGTATTACTGCATGCAGGTGGAAGGTAATCCTCACCAGACTGTGTCAAGACGATCTCAAGTGCGTGGCCAGCAGGCAGAATGACATCCATGCCCTGGAACTCCATTAGCATCGTAATGGGTGCAAAAGGTACCACAGTTTGAGCGTCGTAGCCGCCTGCATGGTACCGAACATCCATGGTGGCATGGCCGAAACGGAGACCCGTTTCAGCGTCGCGGAGTTCGGCAAAAATTTGGCCGCCATCAAACGAAGGTGTGACGTCAAGGTGCAGTGTCGGTAGACCGCTGATGTGGGTATCGTGCTCCATTGACATGGCATCACAAGCGACGACCACGGTGGAGGATGAGCCGACCGAACCGCTCGCTGCGCATGAAGCGGGTTGCCATTCAAGATCGGCGGGGGGCCACGTCTCTTCGATGCGCCACTCTCCATCGTTTCGCTGGATTTGTGCATGGAGAGCGGGGCGTTCACCGATGCCTTTGAGGTAGTACTCCATCCATTCAAACAGGTCTTGGCCCCAATCCCAACGGGTCATGTTCTGGATGGCCTCGCCGCCATAACCCGATTCCTGGTTGTTGTGTTTGGTCCACTGGTCGGGGTAATTGTGCTCCCACTGTCCGAGCATGCCTCCCACTTCGTAGCCAGCATCGATGTAGGCCTGGTACCAGTGGGTGCCGGGCGGGCCGCCGAAGACCTGATGGGGGTCAACGTTCCAATCTTGCATGCCCTGGACCCAGTAGATGCTGCCGTTGTATTTGCCCAGTGCCTTGTCGATGTGGCTTCGCTCGTCGTAGTAATTGTCCATGTACGGGTCGAGTTCTCCAAGACCGTACCGCGTAGGGCCAGCAAGGAAGCCTTCAACCACATCGCCGCACATGTTGTCAAGATCATCGCTGTCGTAATCCAAGATTGACCCGCCGTAATTGGAGTGCATGACTTGGCTGCGCGCTTCTGCGCTGCCGTTCTTGTAGAGCAACGGACCGAGCGCCGTCGTCCCTGAAATGGGCACGATGGTCTTGAGGTACTCACTGCCCTGAGCGGCCGCTTCCCAAGCCGTTGCGCCCTCGTAGGATTTGCCGTAGATGGCGACGTGGCCGTTGCTCCAATTCTGGGTCCCAAGCCACTCCACGGCTTCGTGAATGCCTTGGCCCTCGCCATCGCCACGATAGTCAAAACACCCCGTGCTTTCCTCGGTTGCGAACACGGCCACTTGCGCCAAAGCATAGCCGTGAGGAATGAAATTGTCGTAAATGAATTCCCCGCGCCCAGCACCAACAACGTTGGTGGGTGTGGATTGGCTGCCGGGTGAACCGTAGTCAAAATACGGACTGACGATGGCGATAACGGGCACTTGTTCACCGACCTCGGTGTTCGAAGGGAGCCAGTATGAGAGGTGGACTTCCGCGGTGTTTGGGCCACCCTCCCAGGTGCCGGTGGTGTCGACTTCGATGAAGGCTTCCTGCACGGGGAGCGGTTGATGGGGGCCGTCCTGCAAGACTCGGGCGTAAGAGCCTGTCCAATTCCACTCGAGGGTGTGGCGGTCGTAGATGTCAGGGTACATGCTCTCAATCTCGCTTTCAGGGGTTGCCTCGGTTTGACCAAAGCATCCAGAAAGCGGCATCAATAACAACAGAAGGACCAGAAGAACCGCCTGTCGCATGGTCCTCGGACGAACGGGTGCATCATGAACATGATGTTCGCTTCTTGAACCACTCATCGCCACAACCATTGAGGAGGGGGGGCGCACAGCCACGACCATGGAGCCAAGTGATGCGTGGGGGGTGCGATGGCAAAATTCGGCGTCGCCACTGGCCAAGCGCTACATGAAAGTGGCCACGGCCAAGCAATCCTTGGTCTGCCTCGCCGCTGACCGAAACACCATGGAGGGTTTGTTCAACCTCATCGAGGAGGTGGGCGAACATGTGGCAGCGCTCAAAACGCACGTGGATTTGGTTGATGATTGGACACCGGAAGCATGGTCGGAGTTTTGTCAAGCTGCCCACGAAGCAAATCTGCTCATTTTTGAAGACCGAAAATTCGCGGACATCGGAAAAATCAGCCGAGCACAAATGGCCGGCATCTACGACATTCGCTCGTGGTCTGATTTGGTCACGGCCCACCTCATCAGCGGGCCCGATGTTGTTGATGGTTTGCAGGCCGGTTGGACGGATGTCGGTCGCACCGGTGGCGTTCTTCTTCTGGCTCAAATGTCGAGTCGCGGAAATCTACTCCACCCCACCTACACCGCTGAAGTGGTGGAAAAGGGGGCTGCCCACTCAGGCGTGTTTGGCTTCATTGGAAACGGTTCACGACCTGAAGAATTGAAGGCGCTGCGCGCCGCTGTTGGTGGTGGAAAAATGATCTGGACGCCTGGCGTGAACCTCGCTGTAGGCGATGGGGAAATGGGGCAGCGTTACGGCGACCCCACCGAAGCGGTCATGGCCGGTTCAGACTGTATCATCGTGGGTTCGGGCATCCACAAAGCCGACGACCCAAAGCAAGCAGCGGCAGCGTATGCACGGGCTTCATGGGACGGTTTGACAAAGCGAAACGGGTGAAGGCATGCTGTTGGAAATGGCGTTGGCTTCGCTTAGCCTCCTCTTTCCAGCGTGGTTGATTTGGCGAGCCTTTTCCACATCACGCCAACTTGAACAACGGCTTGCAAGAGGTGATCCCACCCTCATCAACGACGACCGTTTCAATGTTGACCGGGTCACGCTGGGCCCGCCCGGGACTGAACTCATCGAGGACGTGCAATTTGTAGCCATCCAGACTCAGCCTGTGGCATACGCCCCTCAACCAATAGCGGTCGGTGAGCAAAAATTTGGAGAGGATATCCATGGATGAATACCTCGAAATTGAGCGCCGGTATTTGGTGGATGGTCGTGAATCAAAACCCTGGCGAGAGGGGTCGGAACTCCTCCATATCGAACAACATTACAACGTTGGCGTTTTGCTTGAGCCAAGGCAGGATGCCTTGTGGTTCAAGGATCGACCTTTCACAAATCTCACGGAGAAAGAGGTCGACTTCTTTGCATCTACTTCAACGTGGACGACGCGCCTTCGCAAGAGAAACGATGCGTATGTTTTGACCTACAAATCCCGTATCTCCAGCGATACCACACTGGAATTGGAATGGGATATTGAGGCGGAGAAGGCGGAATCTCTTCTGGCCTGCGGCCCCTTTCCTTCAATTCGAAAAACGCGCTATGTCTTGGCCGGTATCGACGGTATGATGTGGGAAGTGGACGAATTCGAAGGGGAATTGGCCGGCCTCATCCTCGCTGAAGTGGAACTCCCTAGCAGCGACAAAGAAGTGGCGCTCCCCTCGTGGGTTGGAAGGGAAATCACTGGGTTGGCTTCGTGGTCAAATCATGCCCTCGCCGAAACCCTCGCATCACGAACCAATTGAGGCGACAACCGCCTTAATCACGTGGTCAACCTCATCGTCGGTCATTTGGTGAAAGACTGGGATGGCCACCAAACGATGAGCGATGTCGTCGGTCACGGGAAACGACTGCTCGTGCTGTGGATGATTTGCATAGACCTGTTGACGATGGCAGGGGGTCGCGTAGTAGATGCGGGAATCAACACCGGCTTCCTCAAGCGTATCTCGCAGGTGTTGCGGGTCGTCAGCCAGAAGGCAGTATTGGTGCCACGCATGATGGGTTCCTTCTCGCACAGCAGGGACGTTCAAGCCGGGAAGGGGAGTGAAGGCTTCGTGATATCGTTGGGCAATCGCACGACGGCGGGCCAACCACCCATCCAACCGTTGGAGTTGCACGCGCCCGATGGACGCCGTAACCTCGGACATGCGCAAGTTTGAGCCGAGTTCATGCGATTCCAAACGAGCGTCTCGGCCGTGATTGACCAAGGCGTCCATCCTCGCAGCAAGGTCATCTCGCCGCGTCATCATCATCCCACCCTCGCCGCCGACGGCGAGGTTTTTCGAGGGGAAGAAGGAGAAACAGGCGACATCGCCGACGCCGCCTGCTTTGATGCCCGATGCTGCCACAGCGCCGTGTGCTTGAGCGGCGTCTTCGATGTAGGCGATGCCGTGCTCGTTACACCACTCAACCAATACATCATCGCACATCTGTCCGAACAGGTGGACGGCGATGATGGCTTTGGTTCGTGGCGTTCGTGCCGCTTCAAGCGAAGCGAGGTCCACACACCAATGGTCGGGCTCAACGTCAACAAAGACCGGGGTAGCGCCAACAAGGGAAACGCACGTCGCCGTAGCGATGTAGGTCAAAGAGGGGACCAACACTTCGTCGCCCGGACCGATGTCAAGAAGGCGCAACGCACCCCAAAGGGCAACCGACCCGCTCTGACAAGGCGTTCCTTGGACGGCTCCACAGTACTCGGAAAATTCCTTTCCAAACGCTTTGCCTTGCGGACCCTTGACCCAGTGAAGGGAGTCGAGCGTATCGATGGCCGCTGCTCGCATGTCGTCGTCCCAAGACGGGCGAGCCATGGGGATGCGTTCCATGCCTCGGCGTGGCTCTTCTCCTCCTTGAGTGTGCGTTTTCGCCACCCTCCTCATCGCGCCTTTGAAGACCCCCAACCAAGTTCGGCCTTCCATGGTGTCTCCGGACAAGGGTGGTGAGCCGTCGCCTTCGTCCGAGCCAGATATGTTGGAAGGTCTTCCATTTGGAGGCCTTGTTGACGATTTATTCGCCGAAGAAACGCCTGCAGAACCAGCCCCTGCAACGCCCTCTGCCCCCTCATCAACTCGCCAATACAAACCAAAAGGCCTGTTTTTGGGAAACCGAAGGGATACGGGCGAACCGATTGACATCGCTCCTCAGGTGCTCGCTCGCCACGGCGCCATGTTGGGGTCCACCGGTTCGGGAAAAACAGTCATGGCCAAAGCGCTCATCGAAGAAGCGGCACTCGCTGGCATTCCGTCCCTCATCATCGACCCGCAAGGTGACCTCGCTCGGTTGGCCCTCGGCATTGATATGGGCGAGCTCGAGGAAAAGGACGGGATTGTCGCCCGAGCCAAGCAGTTGCTCGACCGCTGTGAAGTTCGGATTTGGACGCCGCTTCGGAGCAAGGGCTTGCCCCTCTGCATTGACCCGTTCCGGGCACCTCCGGCCGATTTGGACCCCGAAGAAGCCATCACCGCATGGGACATGGTAGCTGCGGGTTTTGCCAACCTCGCAGGTTTTGACGTGGAGAAGGCACAGGGAAAAACGGTCAAGCCTTTTCTCTATGAAATTCTCGTGGAAGGAACCCGTTGCGGGCTCAATGTCGGTGATTTCCAAGCCCTCGCCCGCGTGGTGCGTGAGCCACATCAAGAATTCATTCGCCACCTCTACCCCGAATGCTTTGACCAGGACGAGGAAGAGGAGAAGGTGGACCCGCCAACATGGAACGAGGTCATGATTGAACACCGACTGACAGACTTTGAAGAGCGGCTTCCCAAGTCAACACGCAACGACCTTGCCCGCCGACTTGCAGCCTTTTCGTCAGGTGTAAATCAACTCCTCTTTTCCAACGGCGTGCCCATCGACATCGATGCCTTTGTTGAACCGGCTGTGCCGGGGAAAATCCCGCTCAATATCGTCTACCTCAACACCATTCAAGACGAGAACCAAAAGCAATACTTCGTCCAAGAATTATCTCGTGAACTCTACGACTGGATGCTGACGCAACAACCTGCTGACGGCGAGCTCAAGTTGCTGTTCTTCATGGATGAGGTGGCTCCTTATCTCCCGCCCCACCCACGAAATCCTCCAGCGAAGGACCTCATCAAGCTCATCTTCAAACAGGCAAGGAAGTACGGCGTAGCGTGTGTACTGGCGACCCAAAACGTCAGTGACGTCGACTACAAGATTCTCGCCCAAGCCAACACCACCTTCATCGGTCGATTCACACAACCGCAAGACGTTGAGAAGGTTCGCCACTTGCTCAAGGAAAGCGGAGGTGACCAAGATTTGGTCGCCCAACTCCCCACGCTTGGGCCCGGCCAGTTTCAGATGGTCGCGCCCGACGTGGACGCCAATCCTGTTCCCATCCAGTGCCGCTGGCTCTACACCGACCACGGTGCACCGCTGAATGAAGACCAGGTGGAGGAGATCATCACGCCCGAGATACGTGCATGGGCCAAGACGCGTTCAGCCGGAGGTGGTCGTTCCCGCGGTGCAGGAGCGGCTCACGCTGCCAGTCGAGGCTCATCGTGGAGCAGTGCAGATTCGTGGGAGCACGGCGCAGCCGAAAGCATCGTTGAAGCCGCCCGCATCAAATCCGCAGGAGGCATGGCGGCTGCTGGCCACGGCATCGTAGACGATTCTGCGTTTGAAGTGAAACTCATGGGTGGTCTCGCCGTTCTTCGGGACGGTCGGGACCCGCTCTACACCATGCAGGCGGCGACCAACGTGGCGACCGTGCTCGTCCTCGGTTGGGTCATGGCGGCGCTGATGTTGGCCTGGCGAGACGCTGATCTTTCAGGATGGTGGTTGCTGGTAAGCGCCACAACGTGCCTTGCAGCGGTGGGCGTATTGGTACTGGAATGGGTGCTTGGCCACGATGCTGAACTCTTGCAAAAATTGAGTCGGTTTGCTCACACCTTCCAAATGTTGCAAGTCATTTGGTTGTGGGTGCTGTTGGGTTGGGTCGTGTTCGGCTCACTCGATTTGCGAGGCGCTGAACCCTTCCTTGAAGTGGTGGTCGTGTGGGTCACGTTGTTCTCCAGTATCGAGTACCTGACGCGTTTCCAATTGGGTAGAATTCGTTGGAACGGCGGCTCTGCGCTCGACAAAATTGTCGGCGTTTCGGCTCTCCTAACAAAGGCCGAACTGACCGAAATGAGAGCGACCTCACGCGAATTGCTGAGCGCCGTACGCTGGATTGTTCACGGAGCGACGCTCGTGTGGCTGTGCTGCTTGCTCGCTTTCCAAAGCGGCGTGTTGCCCGATGACTCCTCGCTTTCCACCTGGGGCCGTCCAACCCTTTGGCTTGCCTCGGTGTACGGGTTGATGTTTTGCAGCGAAGCATGGTTGCGTTTGCGTGGGCGTTGGCCAAGTGAACACAACACCTCAAATCATTGACTGGAGCGTGAATGGGGTATGGCGGCCCAACTTGAAGAGCCGAAATATACGGTGATTCATTCGTACGATGCTTTTGAGTTAAGACGATACGATGCGAACATTCAGGCACGCGTCCAAACAAATGGGAGTGATGCAGTATCGGGTGGTTTTCGGCGTGTGGCGCGCTACATCTTTGGAGGAAATCAAACGGGTGAATCCATCGCCATGACTGCTCCTGTCAGTATGTGGGACGACAACGATACTGGGTGGCTGGCGTTCACGATGCCTTCCGCCTACGCACTCGAAACCTTACCTGCCCCGCACGATGGGGGGGTGGTCTTGCTTGAGCAAGAAGAAAAAACGGTGGCTGTGCTTTCGTTTTCAGGGCGAACAACCGCTGGAAAAACGGCACGACTTGAGCAAAAATTACGCAAGGCCATCGCAACAGAGGGTCTCAGCGCCGTGGGTCCTGCTGTTCTCGCTGTCTATGAAAATCCGTGGACAACATTGCCGTTCATGCGACGAAACGAGCTCCATCTCGAAATTCAAGCCGATACGCCGCTACGGGATGAAAAGGAATAGATACGGCTTGCGAAAATGATGCCTCATGGAAGACCGCTTGGTTGAGGAGCTCGTTGTCGGTGTGGGCGAGGCCGTGGGTGAGAAAGTTGAGATGGTTGTTGGCGACCGCCCCTGGGTGTTTTCGCTGTGGCGTTTCTTGCTCTATGCCGTTCCGATCGGGTTTTGTCTCTACCTCCTTAACGGCGTATACGGCTGGATTTGAGTGGTGTGGGCCGTGGAAGACCCCCCGTTCATCCCCCTAAAGTGGACCGAGCGTTCCTCAGAGGACATGCTGGCCTTGGCCGAAGCGAACTACGCTGAACTTGCCGAGCGTCGCACGACGCGTCATTTCTCAACGCGGGATGTGCCTCGTCGGTTGGTCGAACTCGCGATTCTCTCGGGCTCAACCGCGCCCAACGGGGCCCACCTACAACCGTGGACGTGGGTGGCCATTCGCAACGCTGAACTGCAGCAGAAAATTCGAGAGGCGGCGGAAGAAGAGGAGCGGAAGACCTACTCGGAGCGCATGCCTGAAGCATGGTCGGAAGTGCTGGCGCCACTGGGAACCGACGCGGTCAAGCCTCACCTGACCGATGCGCCGTGGGTGGTGGTGCTGTTCAAGCAAAAGAAACGTCAACGGCCAAACGGAGAATGGGGGCCGACCTACTACACCACCGAATCGTGCGGCATCGCCGCCGGGATGTTCATTCAGGCCGTTCACAACATGGGCCTCGTGACCTTAACACACACACCTTCACCGATGGGGTTCCTTCGAGAAATTCTTGGTCGGCCAAAGCACGAAGAAGCCATGCTCGTGATGCCTGTGGGCTATCCTGCAGACGATGCTGAAGTTCCCGACATTCACCGGAAAACGCTGGACGAGGTCGCCGTGTTTCACGACGAGAAGGCTTGAGGAAAGGTCGCGGTGTTGATATACGCGAGGTGAGAGCGAAGACCGGCGCAGGAGTCGCCCAGCTTGGTCAAAGGCGCTGGGATGAGGTCCCAGTC
>CALGEM010000080.1 GCA_937881505.1 uncultured euryarchaeote | reverse complement strand
AAAGATAAAAGAACGACACCTTTGCAAAGTCCGTTCGATCCACTTGGTGGAACGGCTTCGAGTGCCTTAACTTGATATGCGGTTTCAGAACCAGCGGCTTCAACAAACAAACCACTTCCGCCACCTTCAACAACAAGTTTGCGGCGTGTGGATTGCATGGAATCACCCTTTGGTCAAGCCTGACGACCGGCGTCAAACATCTCACGAAGGCTGCCGTCTTGCAGCATTTCGAGGGCGATGTCCGACCCACCGATGAGCTCGCCGTGGACGAAAACTTGGGGCATGGTGGGGAAGTCCGACCAAGCACAGATGGAAGGGATTGCGCGGGCATCGCTGAGGACGTTCACGGAAGCGAATTCTTCACCGAGGGACTGCAACACCTGGGCTGCGCGGTTGGAAAAACCGCACTGGGGCTGGTTCGGGCTGCCCTTCATGAAGAGCACGAGGGGGTGGTCGTCGACGAGTTTTTGCAGTTCTTCTGGGGTCCAATTCATGGGGTTCACTCCTTGTTTCTCTGGATACGGCGGATGTGGATGCCTTGGCCGCCGCCGTGCGGGTCAAAGGCCGTGTCGCCAGCCGTTTCGGCTTGAGCGGGGGTCATGCACTTGAGGTCAAGCGCGTGAATGGGATGGGGGATGTGCTGGCCCATGACGGCGAGCACTTGCTTTTGGCGTTGAAGAGGACGGACGCCCTCAAAGGTCTCGGAGATGATGCGCACATGGAAATGATCGCCCGAGCCGTGCAGGTCAATGACTTCGACATGGGCTTCAGGAACGGCCTTCAGGACCTCAGCCTCAATCCATGCCGCCTCAACCATGCTCACGCCTCAACACGCCGTGCCTGCGCACCTTCTTTGAACCTGCGCTCTTCTCAACAACGCTCATTCGGAGGCCAATTTTTCGAGAATCGCATCAACACCGGTGGATTTCCGTACCCGCAACCACGGTTCAATGGTGCGGGTTTCAAGGTCGTTCTTCAAGCGCTGGGTTCCCCCCCCGCTGATGTTCAAGAGAATGCAATCATCCTTTGCTACTTCACCAGATTGAACCGCTTGCAGCAAGCTCGCCGCAGCGACAGCCCCTGGAGTCATGATATCGATGCCTTCAGTGGATTCAATCATCTCACGCGCGGCGATAGCAGCCACTCGCTCCACGATGTAGGTCTGGCCATTGGATGCCTTGAGAATGTCATGAACTGCTCCTACTTGCCCGTAAGCCGGACCTTTGTTGAGCAGGTAGTCCGAGTACACTTCAACCTCTTCTGAAGGAAAATCCTCGGGAACAAGATGGTCGCGTCCTGCCTGCCATGCGTTGTGGATGGGGTGGTGTTCAACGTTCTGAGAGACATGTTGACGAGGGGCGGGG